>JBAVAV010000086.1:0-6455 GCA_049585895.1 Candidatus Sulfotelmatobacter sp.
ATGTAACCGAAGGTGCGGCGCGCGCGACGTCCGGCTTCAGCTATATTGAAACCGCCATCACCCTCGCAAACTCAGGTGACCAGGCATACCAGCAATGCAAAACGTTCATCACGCAGTACGGTACCGATCCCGCCGTGCTGTGGGTGAAGCGCGTGGATGCCGCTCAGGGCACCTCTTCGTCCGGCGCGCCCGCACACTCCGTCGACTTCACGGTAAACCTCGAGCCCAATCAGAACTACGAGTTTAAGCTGCAGGAGGACTGGAAGGGAAAGTCGACCGACGGAGGCACTATGAGTTGGAGCTGCGGCGAGAACGATATTGTGAACCTATCGGTGGGACCGCTGATCACCACTCTTCCATATCGCACATACGTCCAGCAGCAAGTTCCAACGGCAACAGGGACTCAAAATGAACTGGTGGTTAACGGCTCTACGCCCGTCAACGTTCTCGGAGCCGCCCTAATCAACATCTACCCACCATTTCCAAAACCAAACTGGACCGGCTTTGCCTTTTCGGTAGGTCCAGTTTACACACTCGGCGATGCCCCGGGCGTTTCAAAATTGGGACTCTTCGTCGGAGGGTCGTTCCATCTTTATCGTAGCTTCTTCCTAACGCCGGGAATTCACATCGGTCAATTCGCCGACTATCCCGCCGGGTTCCATCAGGGGTCTGTCATCCCGTCAGGTTTCGGCAGCCTTACACCGGTGACGCGAAACACCGCCCACTTCGCCATTGGCATAACGTTTAAGACAACATCGTTCAAAAAGTCGTCTCAGAATAACGGCGCGGCATCAAATGCCGGAACAACCCCGAATAAGCCGCAGACAGCATCAGGCACGACCGGCACTGGCACAGGGTCTGAGACAGCGAAGAAACCTAATTGACCTTAACGACATCGGAGGCTTGTACGTCACCATGAGTGCTCTACCTAAAGCCGCACACAAGCCCGTTTCGAGCCGAGATCACGCTTCGCATCCTCGCCGTTTTCTATCGGAGGATCCAAGCATCGGAGTCGGAAAGGTGCATCCGACTCACTCGGACGGTTTTGAAGCGATACCCGGCTATCAGCCAGGAACGCGAAAACCGCAGAAACCACGTCCTCAAAACATAAGCAAGTTAACGTACGGTGCCCAGCCATTTAGACTCCAGACCGGCGAAGCGGCGCCCACACAAACTCAAGTCACGGATACCACCCTTTACCCATGGCGGGCTAACGCCCTGTTGAGAATCACAGTTCCTAACAGCCTTGCCACGTTTCTGGCGTCGGGCTGGTTTATCGGCCCTTACGCAGTCGTGACAGCGGCGCATGCTGTCTATCCAAGAGAGCCCGGTATCTATACAGGATGGGCTTCGCAGGTCGAGGTTATTCCCGGGCTGGATGGGGATTCGAGCACTCCTCCTTTCGGAAGCTGCATGTCAAACGTCTTCTATTGCCCTGACGGATGGCAATCGTGCGGCGACCTCAGCCTTGATTATGGCGTCGTGCTGCTGAGTCAGGGAATCGGTTCTCAAGTAGGAACGTATGGGTACTCCACCTATTCGGACGACGATTTGCGATCCGCGGTAGCCAACCTGGCGGGCTATCCCGAATACAAACCCGACGGAAGCCCAGCGCAAGGAACTCAATGGTACGACTCCGCTAGCGTAGTCAATGTCGATGACTCATTCATTTATTACAACATGGGGACGCAGCCGGGAGAGAGCGGGAGTTGCGTCTACAGGAATATTGGTGACCTGCGATACGCGATGGCCATTCACACGGCGGGTCCAACGGGCGGAACCGCAAACGGACTTGATCGGGGCTTACGAATTATTGAGCCAGTTTTCGAGAACCTTCAGCAGTGGGCAACGATGCACGGGTAGTCTGCTCGGGCGACAATTCACGGACGGATCGGAGCCGTAAGCGAGATAGACAATCACGCGATTGGTTTCTCCCTGGGCGGCTCAACTGCCGTAAACTCCTCGGCAAACCTCCGCGCGTAGCTTTCGAGCACCGCCTGCACCCGCTCCGCGTCGCCCGACCGCAGAATCAACCCCGCATGATGATGCTTTTTGATGCGCAAAAACACTTCTGGGTCGCTATACCCCGAAGTATCCGGCTCCTCCTGCCGCGCCAGGGAAAGAATCACTCCTCCATACTCCTCGCGCGCCGCTGGCAGCCTATAACTTCCGTCGCCGCCGGCAATCTCAATGCGGGCCCACTCCCGCCACAAGTTGATGCCCGTCGCCGCCTCGACCATCTCATTGATGTAGGCGCCGCCCACGCGCGCAGCGCACTCCAGAAAGTAGAAGTGCCCGTCGGCATTTGCCCGGATGAATTCCGCATGCGCCACGCCGCGCACCAGTCCCAGCGCAGCAAGCAGGTCACGGTTGATCTGCCGCAGCCCTGAGTCCGCATCGCTTCCGCGTGGCACGGTAAACGTGGTGAAAACGCCACCTCCTTGGGCCACGTTCATGGGCGGCTTGCCATACTTGCTGACGTTGGCAAAAACCACGTCATTCTCCGACACCACCGAATCCACGTGATACACCTCACCGGGAACAAACTTTTCCAGCAGGAAGGAAGACTGCTTGTCCCCCAGTTGCTCCAGCACTGGCCACAGCTCTTCGGCGCCGTGGATCTTCTTGATACCGATCGCCGAGGCCTCCTGCCGGGGCTTCAGCACCCACGGCCCCGGCACATGTTCGAGGTAGTACTGAACGTCGTCGTGGTTGAAAACCGGCACAAAATCGGGAACGCGCACTCCGCGATCGAGCGCCCGCATGCGCATGGCCAGCTTGTCGCGGAAGTAGCGCATGGTAGTCAGCCCCATGCCCGGGACGCGCAGATGTTCGCGCAGAGTGGACGCCGTCTCCATGTCGTACTCATCGAGCGCGACGATGCGGTCTAACTTCCGTGTGCGCGCCAGATGTGTAACCGCCTGCACGATGCCGACAAGGGGAAGATCTGCAGGAAGATAGAAGGTTTCGTCCAGGCTCTCCCGCGGCCAGTCCGCATCGCGCAGCTTTTCCGCCGTGAGCAGGAACACTCGGCAGCCCTGGCGCTTGCACTCGCGCATGAATTCCTGTCCCTTTTCGTAGGTCGTGATGCAGAGAAAAGTTAGTGGGCGCGCTGCCGGCATAGGCTCCTTCCGATTCAGGGCTGAGAGAATATCACGGCATTCAGACCTGCGCTATCGAACCCTGCAATCCCCCAATCAATTCTTTCCAATCGTGTCCGCGATTGCGCTATAGTTTCAACCCGGCAGAGTATCGTTCTTCGACATCGTTGGGAGGTCTCGCATGGCCACGCAAACTCGCCCCGAAGGCAAAGCCCGCAGTTTCGGGGAAAACATTGAAAGCGATCTGGCATCGCGATTCCTGCGCGTGGTGGAAGTTGCGGCGATCGCCTCCGCCCGCACCATGGGTCAGGGCGAGCGCAAACTTTCCGATCAGGTCGCCACCGAAGCGATGCGCCAGACCATGGACACCATCCCCATGCGCGGCACCATCGTCATCGGCGAAGGTGAGCGCGACGAAGCGCCCATGCTTTACATCGGCGAGAAAGTCGGCGCCGAGTTTCCCGACGGGACCGAGGTGCCCGAAGTCGATATCGCGGTCGATCCGCTGGAAGGCACCAATCTCTGCGCTACAGGCGCGCCCGGATCGATCACCGTCCTCGCTGCCTCGGAACGCGGCGGCCTGCTCCATGCTCCCGATTGCTACATGGAAAAAATCGTGGTCGGACCTTCGTGCAAGGACGCTGTCGAGCTTGATGCTCCGGTCGCCGATAATCTCAAGAATATTGCGAGGAGACTTGATCGTGACGTGGAAGACTTGGTGGTGATCGTGCTCGACCGCCCGCGCCACGAAACACTCATCGCCGACATTCGCGCCGCGGGCGCGCGCATCCGGCTCATCGGCGATGGCGACCTTTCGGCCGGAATCGCTGCGGCTGTTATCGGCACCGGCGTGCACGCGGTCATGGGTTCCGGCGGTGCGCCCGAGGGCGTGATCACCGCTGCCGCCATCCGCTGCCTCAACGGCTACATGCTGGGGCGCCTGGTGGTGAAACCCGATCAGGAAGAGCGCCTCGCCGGCATGGGCATCAAAGATAAAAAGAAGATCTACGAAGCCGAAGATCTCGCTCCCGGCAAGCAACTCATCTTCGCCGCCACCGGCGTTACCGACGGCGCGCTGATGAAAGGCGTGCGCTTTTTCGGCGAAGGCACTCGAACCTCGTCCGTGATTCTGACGCTGCGCACCGGCAAGGTGCGCTTCGTGGAAAGCATCCACCTGGAAAAGGGACCGGATGTGAAGGTGCGGTTCTCCTAAAAGGGCTATCCCGGCAAAAAGCCACAGGAACGCCTTTTGACAACAACCAGTGAATCATCTAGGATGAACATCTAGGTGATATAAAAATGCGCACAGTCGGTCTATTCGAAGCCAAGCAAAAACTGTCAGAACTGGTGGAGCGCGCCAGTGAAGGCGAACAGATCGGAATCACGCGGCGCGGCAAACTGGCTGCGGTAATCGCTCCCGCCCGCCCGAACGTCAGTTTGAAAGAAGCATTTGCCGGCATTGAGCGGATCCGTAAGCGCGCCAAACCGCTGCCTAAGGGCATGACGATCAAAGACCTGATCACAGAGGGCCGCAGGTGAAGCGTTTCGTGCTGGATGCTTCGATCGCCCTGGCTTGGTTCCTGGACCGCCCGACCGCGCCGTATGCCGGCCATATCAGACAGCTGTTGCTCCGGGGCGGCCGGGCAATCGTTCCTGCGCTTTGGCCACTCGAAATCGCCAACGGATTTATCGTCGCCGAACGGCGCGGCATGTGGACCACCGCCGAGACAGCCGAAGCCCTGCAAAGTCTCGACATCGTGGTCGCCCAAACCATCGAGAATAGTCGGGATTCGGTTTCGATGCGGGGCATTCTGCACACGGCCCGGGAGTTCCGGCTTACAGCGTATGACGCCGTCTATCTCGACACAGCGCTCCGGCAAGAGTTGCCCCTGGCCACGCTCGACCGCCAACTGCTGGCGGCTGCTTCCAAGGCCGGAGTTGAAATCGTTCAGTGATCCGGCTTTTGAATCCACGGCGTTTCTATTTCAGCTCGGACTGCTTCTTAATATCCTGGGGAACCCGCGGTGCTGGCGGAAAATCCTGCGACCATCCTTTGTATAGCGGCGTCGTAATTTCTGAGCGCCGCGTGCCGTCATGTACCGCGATCTTGTGTGGTTTGCCGGCCTCGTAGCCCTCCCATAGCGAAACTCCCGCGTACGCTCCATCTTTGCGCAGGATGTAATACGTCATATCGACGAAGCGCAGCTTGTTCATGTCATTGTTGTAGTTGCGGACGATGCGTTTCAACGCCTCCATTCCTGCGTCGTGCGGAGACATGCCGTGGCGCATGTTTTCGACGATCGTGTGCGCTCCCGCTACTTTGATATTTTCTTCGCCGCTTCCGGTTGCCCCGGCTGAACCTACATCCTGATCGGTGTAACATCCCGCTCCGATGATGGGCGAATCGCCGCAACGCCCCGGCAACTTGTAAGCTAAGCCGCTAGTTGTGGTGCAGCCGGAAATTTCGCCTTTCTCGTTCAAGGCCGAGCAGTGAATCGTCCCTGTGGGAGGGAACAGAACTTTGTGGATTGCTTCGCTCCTCAGCTCTGGGGCGATCCCCAAATCCGCCGCATGTTCTTCGAGACGGCGCCAACGCTCCTGCCATAGGTCTGACTTCGGCTTGCCCACGTTGTCATCCATCTGTGGAGGTTGCCAGTGCGGATCGGCCAGGCCCGGTCCCCACCAGTCTTCGCTCGAGTGGTACTCCTTCCACAGCAGCCAGAGCTTGCGCGAATGGTCGGTCAGCAGGTTCTCGCGCGGGAAGCCCATGGCAACCGCAAAGCGTTCGGCGCCATCGCCCACCAGCATCACGTGGCCGGTGTGCTCCATCACGGCCTTCGACACCAGCGACACATTCTTGATATTCCGTACGCCGCCAACCGAGCCCGCGCGGCGCGTGGGTCCGTGCATGCAGCAGGCGTCGAGTTCCACCACGCCTTCTTCATTGGGCAACCCGCCCAAGCCAACGCTGGTATCGTTGGGATCGTTTTCCGGACCCTGTACCACTCGCATGGCGGCGTCGAGCGTGTCGCCGCCATTCTTGAGGAAAGCGAACGCGTCGTCGAGGTAGTTGAAACCGTTGTGGGCGGAAACGATGATAGGACGCTTGTACGAATTGGACTGCGTTTCGTGTGATTGCGCAGCAGCTTCCGTTGCGTCTTCGCCTTGAGCGCGCGATCCAACTCCGGCAGCGACTGCTCCCAGAACGGAAGTCTTCACAAAGTCACGGCGCGAGAAAGTCATGGGCTTCTCCTGCTATCCGAAAGCGGGAAGCATATCACGCGATTGCGCTGAGGTTCACTCTGGAGAACGCTTTTCACCATAGAGGCACAGAGACACAGAGACAGACAAAAA
>JBAVAV010000087.1:0-6114 GCA_049585895.1 Candidatus Sulfotelmatobacter sp.
CGGCCGAGCGCGCGGGATCCCCGGGAAACTTGGGCTGGTAGGCCGTTCCGCTCCCCGGCGACGACGGCGCGTTGGGCTCCGGCGCAGAATTCTGCGCCACGGCGAGCCAGGCGCCGATAGTCAGCAGGGCGACAACCAACAAGAACTTTACTTCGGAATTCCTCATGCGAAAACGCTCCTCTTTCATGCCAAAGCGGGCTTCCTGTCTAGTCTTTCCATGTTACTCCCGTAATTTCACTTCGGTCACCTTCTCTTTGCAAGAGGGGCAAATGCCACTATGCTTTAAGTCAGAACTCAAACCCTAATAGGGAAAAATATGAAAGCAGCAGTAGCCAGAAAACCGGTCATCCGAATTGCGGTAGTCGAGAGCGACCCGTTACGCTTTGTGGGTTTCCGCGCGCTGTTCGACTCGGAGCCCGAGTTTGAACTAACATCCGCGTCGCTGCCCGAGATCTCAACTTTGCAGGGTATGGATCTCATTCTACTGGGAAACCGCTCCGGCCAAAACTTGTTTGATGTCATGGCCAGCCTGAAGGCCACGCGTCCGGATCTGCGCATTATCGTGACCGGGTCGGGCATTGACGAAGAGACCATCCTTAAAGCCATCGCTTCGGGAGCGAAGGGATACGTAGACGAGGCGGCCTCGCCGGCGGAGTTCGCGCAGGCGATTCGCATCGTGAATCAGGGGTCGGTCTGGGCCCCGCGGCGAGTGCTGTCGATGTTTATTGAGCGAGTGTCATCGTCCCCGGGAAGGATCTTTCCGGCGGGTCGCGTGACCTTCACCGATCGCGAGAAGGAAGTGCTGGAAATGCTGGTAGCGGGCCGTTCCAACAAAGAGATTGGCGCTCAGCTCGGCATCGAGGAACGCACCGTGAAAGCACATGTGGCAAAGTTAATGCGCAAGGTTGGTGTGCAGAACCGGATCGCGTTGTCGGTGCATGCCATTACCCATTCGCTGGTGACAACGAAGTAAGGAACCAGTTCTCAGGTCTCAGGTCTTAGCTTTGAATTAGGGAGAGGGCCGAGCTCGAGCAGGCCGCAGGGCCAGGATGACCTCTCTCTCACCAGCTTTCCCGTTTCCCGTTCGGAACCAATCCCTTTTTCGCACGCTCAGCCATGAATAACTTTGGGACACTTACTTTCGTAATCTTGTCACAATTGGCCCCTACGCGCATACTCGCTTCACCTACCACAGAACCTGGGAGACGGGGTTGAGAGTGACGATTTAGGGTCATCACTTTCAGCCCCGATTTTTTTCTTTGGTTGATCCTCTTTCTTCCCGTCCCGCGCGCTGCGGCTTTCATCCTTCGTAGACAAAGAGGCCGCGCTGTCTACTTCGCTGCCTCCTGCGCCCATTTCGCCAGCGTGGTGAGGAAGGCATTTGCACCGGCTGGCGGATCGATCGCGCCTTTCAGCGACGTTCTGAACGGCACCATGCGTCCGTAAAATTCGCGCGTGCTGTCTTTGTCCTGCTTTATGACCGCACCATTCAGGCTCACGCCCGCGAATACGCCGCGCGCACGGGAGTAGGTCAGCACCTCGGCGCGCATCTTCCAATCGGTATTGCCCTCAGCGTGACGGCCCACCGGGCCTGCTGCCACCGAAGCATCGGCTCCCAGCGCAAACTTGCTCGATAGCAGATTCTTCATCCCGGCATTGTTCATGATCAGCATCACCAGGTCGACCGCCTGACCGCCGATCTGAAAACCGAAGCTGCCTCCGGTCACGCTGAAGAATGCAGGAGCGCTCCAACCCTTTGGCGTGCGGCAACTGGCCAGTCCGCGGCCATATTTTGCGCCTACAATAAAGCCGCCCTTCAACATCGACGGCACTACCGCCACGCACTCTGCCGAACCGAGAACCTCCTGGGGAATGCCCGAGTCCGGCGCCGATTCGATTTCATTCAACACGTCGGCAGCGGCCTGCACGCGGTCCTGGGCCTTGGATTCCCTGGCTTCGTCGTCCGCTGCGAAGGAAAAAGAACACAGAGAAATAATTAGGGTCAATAGCAAAAGCTTTTTCATAGTTCCTCGTCACACAAATTCTCTGGGATTTGATACTTGGATTGTAAACGAAGCGCCGCTGTTGCATCGACCTTGCCTCTTCGATCAGAATCGGTTTTCCGAGGCAATCGTGGCTTCCGGCTTCCGCTGTCCGGCTTCCAGCATTGCGCCAGAAACAGTGCATGAAAGCCGGAAGCCTGAAGCCTGAAGCCTGAAGCTTGTTCCGTTTGACAGCAGTTTTTGGCGGTGATACGGTCACGCTTCCTGATGCGGCAGCGACTTGAATACGCGGCAGCGTGGCCATTCATCAAAACTCTGGGCATTTTGCCGCGTCCTCTCGCTCGCGGCTTCGCCGTCAGCCTCGCCCTGATTGTCTACTTCCTGCACAGCCGGTTGCGCCGCGTGGGGATGCGCAATCTCGCGATGGTGTTTCCGGAAAAAAGTGAAGCGGAGCGGGCGCGCATTCTCCGCGGGGAATTCATTTCGCTGGGCCGGCAACTGGCCGAGGTCTGCCACTTTCCCCAATACACGCCTGAAAATGTCAGCGACGTCGTGATCTACGACGGATTCGAAAACTATCAACAGGCCCACGCGCGCGGCAAAGGCGTACTCCTATTCGCCGGGCACTTTGGCGGCTGGGAGCTTTCTTCTTTCGTGCTCTCCATGCATGGACACTGGATGCACGTGCTCATGCGCGGCATGGACAACCAGTACCTGGGCCGGCTCATCCTGCACTACCGCACCATGCACGGCAACAAAGCCGTCGACAAGGATGACTTTGTGCGCGGCCTCCTTTCCGCCATGAAGGCCGGGGAGGTCGTCGGCATGCTGATCGATACCAACATGACTCCCCCGCAGGGGATCTTCGTGGACTTTTTCGGGATCGCGGCGTGCACCGCCAGTGGCATGGCGCGCATTGCGCTGAAGACCGATGCCGCCGTGGTCCCTGCATTCACCATCTGGGATCGGGATTTGGGGAAGTACCGCCTGCGGTTTGATCCGGCGCTTGAGTTAGTCCGCACGGGCGACCTGGACGCCGACATCAAAGCCAACACGCAGATGTTTACCAAGGTCATCGAGGATTATGTGAGGAAGTATCCTGAGCAATGGCTGTGGGTGCACCGGCGGTGGAAGACGCGGCCGGAGGGGGAGAAGGGCTTGTACTAAAGCGGCTTCCGGCTGCGGGCTTCCGGCTTCCGGTGGAGCAGCAGTGCTTGCGCTTCCCTACGACGGGATGAGACTCGCGGTGGATTACGTTCCGCAAATAAAGTTTGGGCTTCGTTGCGCCTGCGTTTGGATGGATCACACTGGGCTGAAAATCGGGGTATCCCCCCTCCCCCCTCAATCTCTGGAATCATCAGGTTAGAGGAAAATTCCCCGCAAAATACGGATGTCAAAGAACTTAGATACTAAAATCTTTGAAACAAAGGACTTCGGGGCGGGACGAGTTGGCTTGTGCCGACCCTCACCGCCTCGACCATGATCGTCGATTTGAATTGCGAGGTCAAGGTTGGATGTCACGGTGGCTTGTGGAAATTCCTTGAGCGGTGGGTTGCGTGGCTGCTTGCTCGAGGAAGAAACGCCCCCGGGTACGCTGCACCTTGCTACGAAGTCAAATTCCCACCCTGTCGCGAAAGACGCGACAAGGGCGGGGCACCCCTCGAGAGTTGAGATCAGCGAAACGGCGGACCGCCCCCGAATCATTTCACGGGTTCCCAGCCTTCCGGGAGCATATCGAATGCCAGCGTGTCACGGTAGGCGTACTGATTGCCTTCCAGTACGGCCACCGGCGTCAACATATGCCAGATGCGATCATCGTCGAAGACGTAACACTCGCCGACTTCGCGCATGGTGAAGCGATCCATTTCGTGTTTGTCATTGTCGGTAATGACGACTTCGCCACCGTAAGCGCCGCAACGGCCCAGCAGATGCGTAGCGATGTACTTTTCCCCGTCTTTATGTAATCCCGGCGGGCTGGTGTCGCAGGGCCGGCCCGGCGTGGCGGTGAATCTTATGAGATGGACGTTGACCAGATACCTGGCGCCCACCGCCGAGAGCGGCAGATATTGAAGGTGGTGAGCAATCATCTTGCGAACGCCTATGGAGCCGGCGATTGCCGGGGGCAGCGGAGCGTATTCTCGCGGCCGGCCGCCGATCGTCGTGTTGTATTTTTTCAGCTGCACATAAGGCGTGGTCTCTTCGCTCAACCAAACCTTTACACCACCCTCAACAATCTCGGCCCGGACACGATTTAAGGAACGATACCGGTCGCCCCCTTCATAGTACTTATCCCTTGGAATGGACCAGGCTGCGTGGGATAACTCTTCCAGCGAGCGCGCTACGTCCGCGTCAACTCTGAGCGGCTGGCGGCTGAACCCGCGCTCGACAAGGTCGTTTCGCGACCTCGCATTCGTTGCCACCGGAATAAAGATATCTTCACCCATGATTGCTTCTGACAAATGTTTGATGATTGATCGGAATCTGCTTTGTTCACCTCAAGAACGCTGGCGATCATACACCGATCTCACGGTTCACGATAACCGGGAGAGGTTTTCAACGGAAGTGGTAGGAATCGGGACGCGATTTTCAACGCGAGAAATCGGGCAGCTGGCTGAAAGGCCCCACTTCTCGCAAAGACGCGAGAAATGGGGGACCCGGCATCCTCACCGCCGCAATTTAGACCGGGTCGCGCCCGCCACTTCACACAACCGATGTGGTGTGATTGCATCCGGTGATGCCAGGTGCATGAGTAGACGGCGTACCCATTGGCGTCTTTGGCGATTTCATCACAGGAACCGGAGGGTTCAGCGTGCTCTTGTCGAAGGACTGCCATAGTTCCTTGACCGCGTGGTAAAAGGGAATGACTCGGATATATGTTGGTTCCCCATTTGAATTGAATTCGATTGGCGGCCCATCCACAGTACTGAGCATGGTTCCGGGTGCAATCACCGCCTGATGAGCCAGCAGATTGCGATACCACTCCCTGAGACTCTTGAGCTGCTTGTCTGTCATCGGAATGACCGGAGTGATTTTTTGCATCGTATGTTCCTTTCCACCACTATTGACGGTGAGCGCATCAACGATGCAGAGGAGCAACAGAAGAGCTGGCGAACCGTAGATACCACCGTTCACCTTGGTTGTTGTGACGCAGTATTCCGCAACGGCGAGATATTCTTGAATCGCTTCGACATTCAGTGATTGCAAATCTTTATGTACGACCATTCACTCATTCTAGCGCAAGGGGGAGCCTGAGGCTTGGCGCTACAAGGGAGGGCGAGCCCCTTGAGGCGGGGATTAGGGGAGTTCTGGCTTGCCGGCATCTTTAAGTTTCTTGTTTAGGTCGGACTTTCTCTTAGCTGCTATTGCGGGTTGAACAAAATAGAAATCAAAGAGAGATTCCACCACATCGAGATTCCATTCTGCCTCATTAGGTTCTATCTCCACTATTTCACCTGTGTTAGTGCTCTTAATCGGATGAGCTGCAAAATTGCCTATAACACGAACGGCATCAAGATCGCTTGCTATGTGGGATGGAACTTTAGGCACAACCTCATCGATTTGATCGACTAGATCTTTTTCCTTAGCCCCTCCCTTATCTTTGAGAATCATCTGTAAGCAGCGCCGACTGAGAGCGGCGCTCGCTTTGGGACTGTCAGCGAGAACGAGGCATGCTTCGGAAAAATCTTGGCGATACGGATCAACGACCTCGGGAGAGATGGGCCTAGTGTAGCCTTTGGGATAGGCCAAGAACTGGGGAACGGGTGAGTACTGAGCAACTCGCCTAAGAAAAATCATTACTTGCCCGCACTCGGGACATCTTTGATGGGTAGCCATCCAACGCCCTGAGGGAGATGAGCCGCCTTCGGGAAGTGCGGCTTGAGGGTCTTCTCTGAGTGTTATCTCTGCGAGGTTTTTGTGTATTCCGGTGTTGCAATGCGGGCACTTCATCGCGGTGCCAGCATAGCATAACGATTGCAATAAAAACGTGCGCGCATCGTCCCCTGATTGGGCCGCCCTCGAGGGCCTCTTCCGGTAGAATCAAATCTTTCTATGAAAACTTTCGAACAAATTGCGGATTTAGAGCGGCGGTATTTGCCGGGGACTTACAATC
>JBAVAV010000088.1:0-3375 GCA_049585895.1 Candidatus Sulfotelmatobacter sp.
GCCTGAAGTCGTGTAGAAAAAGAGCGCAGGGAGAGGCCATAATCGGACCGCAGTCCGATGGTGTGTCAGTCTGACTCAGGCGCAGAAACCTGTCAAGATGAAGAGTTTTGCAACCTTAGCTATCCCAGCAGCCGCCGGGCGCAGAGCTTGCTTTTCGGTGGCGCAGCGGTTTCAGCGCCGCGATTGAGCAACGTTTCCAGCGAGAGCTGTAGCCTCTGCCGCACACTACCTAATTTCTAGAGAGTTTCTGCTACGGTCGAAAGTCTCACGGCTTGGTGGTCTTGAGGCGGCTAATATTCCTGAGCTCGTCTAGAAGCCGTCCCTCTTCAATTGGCCAGCAGCACCGACGACGCCGCCAGGACACCCGCGGCCAACTCCAGGTCATGCAGATCCTCGCGACTGAAGTCCTGCGCAAAGCGCGGGTCCAGCGCCTTCCGCGAAATCTGCAGCACGCCCAGCACCAGCGAATCCGCGTCCATAATCGGCACCGACATCAGCTTCTGGATCGGCGCCGGCGCCGGCTCTTCTGAGTCCGTGCCCATCGGCTTGATCGTTTCAAAAATGCTCGCATGCTTCACGCGCGCGAAATTATTGAAAATCTCCGCCTTCTTGCTCAGTGCCGTATGCGCTGCCACCGCTTTGCTCGAAATCGGAATCGCGCCCGTGGTTCGCAGATGCTCGGGAAAGACGAATCGCAGCAGCCCGCCCTCCAGTCGCAGCAACGCGACTTCGGAATTCTGCACCTGAAACACCTTCGCCAGCACCATGCACACATCCAGCGGTGTCACTCCCTCGCCCAGCACAGCTCCCAGAGGAAGGAGATTCTCCGGGAGAATGAATTCCTCAACCGATCCATTTTCAGGGTGATGGGTCATAACCGTCTTTCCGCGCTCTTGCTCGATTTCGAACCGCCACTTCATCCGCATTTTTGAAGCCAGTTAGCCGCTCTTGTGACCTTCGGCAACTTCCGTATTCTCAATAGGATCGCAATCGTTCATGACCCTTCGGAAGGAGTACTGAGCCCTTCGCCCGTCAGAAACCCGCAACCCCAATGACACTTTTTGTCACGCGTCACTTTCCTGCTCTCGCCTACGTCCCATGGGCCGCGCCATCTTTACCTTACCGCTTCCCTTGCCGACCCTAAACTCATTACACTGCAAGGTTATGACTCTCCCACCGCAGCCCAACGTCAAAGTCGCTCACGCCCCCGACTATCGCGAGTCGTACGCCAACAGCGTGCAGATGCGCGTCAATGTCTGGGATTTCTTCCTCGCCTTCGGCACTCTCCAGCAGCAGACCGAGAGCCAGGTAGAGATTCGCAATTTTCAGGGCATCTACCTCAGCCCGCAACAAGCCAAGGCTCTGCTGCGACTCCTGCAGCAAAACGTCTCCGGCTACGAAAACGCCTTCGGTGAAATCAAGCTCGACCCGCGTATGTCGGCCACCGGCAACGTGCATTGATCGCCTCGCCGCATCTCAGCTCCGCCCGTCGATTTGATGGCCCGGGCTGATTTGCGGAGGCGGGCTGTGACGTATTCACTCCAGCGCGCATGGCAGTGCATTCCTCGATCACGACTACCCACGTTACCTTCACCCCCAAGCGAAGGCGATCGAGCGGGCCTCAATTAAGAGTGGACACACGAACACCTGGGTCGGCACAAAAACTGCGCACCACAGAAAGAGGACCGATTCAGGATCGGCTCTAAAACGGTTGGTGCGAAAGGGGGGACTCGAACCCCCATGGGTTTCCCCGCCAGATCCTAAGTCTGGTGCGTCTGCCAATTCCGCCACTTTCGCAGAGTACTCTTACCCTAATTGTAAATGCAACGCAATGCGAGGCGCCAAGCGGGTTTCAGCAGGACGAGTCCACAAAGCAACTTCTGGGCGCATTTGGGGTTATTGTGTTGAGAGCCGTATGACTTAGCTCGGCAGCCAGTTTTGACTGTTCACGATTTATATCCAATTTATCTTCAGAGGAGTCTCCCCCGATGTTCCAGTTTCAACGCGCACGGATTTCCGGGTTGCTGGCGGCTGTGAGCTGTCTTGCCCTTCTGGCTGGCTGCGGAACCAGCACTGGCGGTGGCAGGAGGCAGATCCAGACTCCCACGGGGCCGTACGATACGCCCCAGAACGTTGCAGCGTACCAGCAGGCGATCAGCGGATACCTGGCAGCGTCCAGTCAGAACAAGGCTCAGGCGCTACTATTCCCGGTGCTGACCCCGTCCAATCAGAACTTCAACGATTTTATGAATAATATCCTGCCCAACATCTCGGGCGTGAGCGTGTCCCTGCCATGGAATCAGATCGAGTCGAGCGATAGTTTGGGCACGGGCTCCGGGGGGTACGACTTCTCGTCGTACGATGCTAACCTGCAACCGTTTCTTGCAGCAGGAAAACAAGTAAACCTGATCGTGTGGCCGGCCACCGAGGGCGGTGACAACACTTCGACGCCACAATATGTGTTCACATCGGCGTGGGCAAACGCGGTGGGCGCGACCACGCCGCTGGACATGACGGTTTGCCCATCCTATACGGGCGATCCTGCAAATCCCGACTACAATTCCGCGCTGAGCGGCAACGGCGGGATCTGGAACACTTCTCAGAACCCGGATACAAGCGGCCTGCCGGTTTCCTACGAAGCGCCTTTCATGGTGGCCTACCAGCACTTCATTGCAGCTGTAATCGCGCACTACAACCTGCCGGGTTCGCCGCAAATTGGCTACATCCGCTTTGGCTTTTCTCAGGGTGGAGAAAACAGTCCGGAGTGCAATCAGTACTGGCCGGGCTATTCCGAGGCTGTCTATTTGGCTTATGTTAAGAGCATGACGGATTTCGTACGGACGCAGAATCCGTCCATGACGATTCTGGCGGACTTGCATGCTGTCGGTTCTCCGGGAAGTGTCGACTTCGCGTATTCCGATACCGAGGCTGCGGACGCGGTGCTCGACGGCTTTGGATTCGGCACGAACGGCCTGCAGCAGAGCGATGTTACGGACGCCGCGGTGAACTTGCCTTGCGATGCGGACTGGTGCCATCTGTTCAGCCTATATCCCGGACGCACGCTGTCGTTGCAAACCCTGCAGTGGAGCGATCCCACGGGGCACACACAGACCGGATCACTGGCGACACTGAGTGGTGGGACTGAGGGTTTGATACCGTTCGCTCAGGCCCATGGGGCCAACAATCTGGAGTTGTATCTGGCTGATGTGGCGCTGGCCTACAGCTCGAACTACTGCAACTATCCGCATGCGGTGTGCGGGCCGTGACGCGCTAGACTTTAGATCAGTTCCTGGACCCGCGCGAAGCTAGCGCGGGTTCTTTGTTTCCGGAAGGCGCGATCAAGGTCCCCAGGGGCTAAAGCCCGGCGTCTTAAAG
>JBAVAV010000089.1:0-6309 GCA_049585895.1 Candidatus Sulfotelmatobacter sp.
TGAGAACTATGCCTTGAAGCCCCTGTATTCGTTTGCCGGGCTGGGCGTGGTGATCGCGCCAAAGAGGGAAGACATTTCAGCAATTCCGGCGGAGAAGCGGCCCTACTACATTTTGCAGGAGCGGCTGCACTTTGAGCCGCTGATCGAGACTCCGTTTGGTGCGACGAAGGCGGAGGTGCGCGTGATGTATGTGTGGCTGGAGGAGCTGACGGCAGTGCTGACCATCATCCGCATGGGGCGCGGGTTGATGATGGGCGTGGACCACAACAAGAATATGGAATGGGTAGGAACGTCGGCGGGCCTGTACTTGGACGAATAACCCTCCGCCATATTTGATGGCGATTAGTCTGCGGTTCCCTGCCTGCCACAAAAATTGACATCCCCACAAGCCGAAGATAGACTTCCGTCGGCGGCCGGTTCCCAGTCCTCCATGACCCAAATAGGTTGCCCTTTATTGGTTCATAGTCCCTCCGCAAAGGGCAGTGAAAGCCGGTTCGCAAGAGAATGGGAAATGAAAAAACCCAAGCAGGTCCATGCCCGTCTCCCGCTTCATGAAACCTTAAACCATCGCCTTAATGTATACGCCTTGGCGGCGAGTGCTGCGGGCATGGGTTTGCTTGCAGCGGTGCAACCTGCTGAGGCGGAGGTGGTTTACACTCCGGCGCACGTTGCGCTCCGGGCGGGAAGCTTTTACGTACTGGATCTCAATCACGACGGAGTGCCCGATTTCCGCTTCGGCAACGTCGGGCGCAGCACCTTTGGCGTGTTCTACGTGGAGCCTTGGGGAACCAACGCCAGCTTTAATGCCGAGGAGTGCACGAACGTTCCCGTCTATCCCCTGGCGCTGAATCGGGGCGCACCGATAGGCCCGGGTAAGAGCTTCTACGGAACCCTTGGCGGACCCATCTACAATCAAATCCTCGCTGGCGGTGGGGATGGAGACTTTGGCAACTGGGTCAACATGAGCAATCGCTACCTGGGACTGCGCTTCCTGATCAATGGCGAAAACCATTACGGTTGGGCAAGGCTGACGGTTCGCGTAAATGGGGCAGCGGTCACTGCACTTCTCACCGGATATGCCTATGAAAGCGTGGGCAACCGGGGTCTTCGCGCTGGGCAAACATTAGGCTCAGCCGATACTGCAGCCCGTCTGCGCCCTGAGGTTCCAGGCGGTGAGCCAAAGAACGCATCTTGGGTGCAAGCAGAATCCTCAAAATCCGAATCGCTGGGTAGGCTTGCACTGGGAGCCTCACGAGGCCAGAGTTACCAGACAGCAGCCCCTCGATATGGATCTGAGTGAGTGGTTTAACGGCTCGATCAGTTCGCCAAGTTTGGCGTCGGGTTGACCGGATTCCCCTGCGGGCCTAACATTACCGCCGAACAGGGGTTTGGGCTTTCATGATCGGCCAGACGATCTCCCACTATCGCATTCTCGGCAAGCTCGGCGGGGGCGGTATGGGCGTGGTCTACGAAGCGGAAGACCTGAAGCTTGGGCGGCACGTTGCGCTCAAGTTCCTGCCCGAGAATCTCACAGACGATCCCAAGACACTGGAGCGCTTCGAGCGCGAGGCGCGGGCGGCGTCGCAGCTCAACCATTCCAATATCTGCACCATTCACGGCATTGAAGACAACAATGGGCACCCGTTCATCGTCATGGAGAAGCTCGAGGGCGAGAGCCTAAAGCAGATCATCCATGCCGGAACGATGGCGCTCGATCAGGTGCTCGACATCGGCGTCCAGGTGGCGGACGCGCTGGCCGCGTCGCATGCCAAGGGAATCGTGCACCGCGACATCAAGCCGGCCAACATTTTCATTACTCCCGGCGGGCAGGTGAAGGTGCTGGATTTCGGGCTGGCCAAGCTGGTCCGCAACGTGGGAACCGATGAAGGCGCGGGCGCGGACAATTCGCTGACCGCTCTGGGTGTGATTCCGGGCACGGCAGTGTACATGTCGCCGGAGCAGGCGAGAAGCGAGGAGATCGATTTCCGCAGCGATCTATTTTCGTTCGGCGTGGTGATGTATGAAATGTCCACCGGGAAGAAACCGTTTACGGGCAACAACTCGCTGGCCACGCTGAACGCCGTGCTCAATCAGAAACCGGTCCCGCCTCGAGATTTGAATCCGAAATTGCCAGTGGAACTCGAGGGAATCATTGGCAAGGCCATGGAGAAAGACCGCAGGAACCGCTACCAGAGCGCAAACGAGATGAAGGCGGACCTGCAGATGCTGAAGCGGGAAACCGAGTCTGGGTTGACCAAGACCGGGGGCCTGCAGACGGCGAAGCTGCGCCTGACCACCAAGACCTTTGGACGCGCGGGCAGCCGCTGGCAATTCTGGTTACTGCTGGGGACACTGGCGCTGCTGGTGACCGTGCTCTCCGCCGTCGGTGCTTACTGGTTCAAGCACCGGGAAATGGCAAACGCGGAAGAACGCAACGCCATTGGAGTGTTGCCGTTGCAGAACATGAACGGCGACTTCAGTGTCGACTACCTGCGTTTTGCGCTGGCCGATGAGCTCACCAGCGTGCTCACCTATTCGCGGTCTCTGGAAGTGCGGCCTTCGTCGATGACGCGGAAGTACGTAGAACCGGACCTGGATCCGCACAAGGTGGGTCAACAGTTGCGCGTGGGCCGGTTATTGACGGGGCATTTCCTGCGGCGGGGAGAACAGCTTGCGGTAACTCTGGAGGCCATTGATGTGCCCACCGACCGCTTGTTGTGGCAGGCGGCTGTCACCGTCCCGGTGAACGATCTGATTGCCCTGCAGGCACAGTTGAGCACGCAGGTGCAGCAGGGTCTGCTTCCGGCGCTGGGTGGAACGCCAGGAGCGGTTACCACCGCATCGCGGCCCAAGAGCCAAGAGGCGTACGACCTCTACCTGCACAGTCTGGCGTTGCCCCATGATCCCGGACCGAACAAAGATGCGATTGCGGTGCTGGAACACGTAGTAGGAATGGACCCAAGTTACGCCCCTGCCTGGGAGGCCCTAGGTCAGCGCTACTACTACGATTCATATTTCGGCGGCGGCGGCGAGAAAATGTTCCAGCGTTCCAATGCCGCCTATGAGCGCTCCGTCTCGCTGGATCCAAACCGGGTGGCCTCAGCCAGCAGTCTTATCACAAACCGCGTGGAGCGAGGCGAGCTGGGGCGGGCCTACGATGCGGCCACCGACCTGGTGCGTCGGCGGCCGCAGAGCGCGGATGCGCATTTTGCGCTGGCCTATGTGCTGCGCTATGCGGGCGCGCTGGAACAATCCACACAGGAGTGCAACACCGCAAGATCGCTGGACCCGGGGAATTTCAGTTTCCGCTCCTGCTCGTGGGCATTCCTGGAGCTCGGGCAAACGGATCGGGCGATGGACTTCGTGCGATTAGACGCTGGGTCGGAGTGGGCCACGTGGGTAACCGCCTACATTCAACTCGCGGCGGGACAGGCAGCTCAAGCGCGGGAGAGCGCGAAAAGTGTGGCCAAGACTCCCTTCTATCATCGAGACTTGCTGGTGGCCTGCACCCAGGCGCAGCGACCGGGGGATTTCGACAAGATTGTGCGCGATGCCGAATCGTCTGTGATGGTCGAGCCCGATCCGGAGGCGTGGTATCACGTGGGCTCGCTGATGGCATATTGCGGCCAAAAAGAGCCGGCGCTGCGCTTGTTGAAGGCCGCAGTGCAGCAAAACTACTGTGCCTATTCAGCGCTGCTGGAGGATCCTTTGCTGAAAAGCCTGCGCAAGGAGACGGCGTTCAATGAAGTTCTCACCGCCGCCGGCAAGTGCCAGCAAGCGCTGAAAGAAGGGCGGCAGTAGCAGCTTTCAGCTTTTAGCTTTCCGGCTTCCGGGCGTCGGACTGCGGACGAGACCTAGGTCGACTAATACTTCAGGTTTCAGTGCCTTTCTTCGTTCCGGCCTTCTCCAGACTGTATTCTAGATGGGCGACTGTAAGCATTGAACTCTGCCGTCACTGACGGCCGCCAACTGGCCCCTGCACTTATGGACTTCGATCAACTCGAAACCTTTCTTCAGGTGGCGCGGCACGCCTCGTTTTCGCGGGCGGCGGAAAAGCGTTTTCGGACCCAGCCCGCCATCTCGTCGCAGATTCGGGCCCTCGAGGAAGAAGTTGGCGCCAAACTCCTGGATCGCTCCGGCGGCAAGGTCTCGCTGACCGCGGCCGGCAAAGCATTTCAGAAGTATGTAGAGGACACCCTCGAGGCGCGCAAGTCCATGCTTACGTCGCTGGCCGAGATGGAGCACGTGCCGCGCGGCGAAATCACTGTGGGCGCGAACGAAGGCACCTGCCTGCATATCCTTCCCGAAGTCTTCGCCGACTTTAAAAAGCAGTATCCCGATGTTTCGGTCAATATTAAGCGCGCTGATTATGCCAGCATTCTCGAGTCGATCATCGACAATTCCGTGGATTTCGGCGTGGTTTCTCTGCCCGTGGGAGACAACCGCCTGACCGTGGTTCTCATCCATCGGGATGAACTGCTGGTCATCGCGCCGCCCCGGCATCCCGTAGGCAAGATGAAATCAGTTGCGCTCGCCGAGGTGGCCAAGTACCCGCTGGTTCTTCCCAAGGCTGGTCACACGCGCGACGCGCTCGAGGAACTGTTTCACGAGCGGAGGCTCAAACCGAATTACACTATGGAACTCGACTCCAGCGAGCTTTTGAAGCGCTTCGTGGCCGCCGGCGTGGGCGTAGGTTTCATCGCCCGTTCCAACGTGCAGGAAGACGTGCGCGCCGGCGTGCTGGCCGCCATTCCCATGAACGATGCGCAGGTCCGGCGCGATCTGGCGTTAGTCTTCCGCAAGGATAAGGCTATGAGCCGCGCCGCCCTCACCTTTATCGACATTGCGGTAAAACACAAATCCAGCAGTTTGCTGGCCTCCAGCTTGAAGTAAATGAATCGATTCCCCTCAAGATTCTTCTTTCCCCTGCTGCTGCCCACGCTGCTCGGCCTTCTCGCCGCCTCGCAAACTCACTCGTCCGCTCAAAGCCCCGGCGGTCAAATGCCGCCTTCGGCGTACAAGCTGATCGAGATAAAGACGCGCGGCAGCAAGCGCTTTACCCAGGAACAGATTGCCTCATCCAGCGGGCTGCAGTTTGGGGCCACCGTGGGCGACGACGAGTTCCATAAGGCCGCCCGCCAACTCGGCGAGAGCGGAGCTTTCAGCGATGTCTCGTATACCTATTCCTATTCGCCCGCAGGGACCAGGCTTCAATTTCAGGTTGCCGACGCCGCCAAGTTCGTCCCCGCGCGCTTTGAGGATTTTGTCTGGTTCTCCGACGACGAACTGCAGCAAAAAGTGCACGAGCGCGTGCCGCTCTTCAACGGAGAGTTGCCCGTCACCGGCCGTCTTCCCGACGAGGTCTCCGACGTCCTGCAGGCCCTGTTGGTGGAGAACGCCGTTTCCGGCCACGTGGACTACCTCCGGGTGAATGGCGCAAAAGGGCAGGTCGAGTCGATCAATTACGGTGTGTCGGGGGTGGTGATCCTCATCCACAACGTTACATTTAGCGGCGCTGGAGCCAGCGAGTTGCCGCTGCTGCAGGCCGCCTCGGAGAAGATTTCCGGTCATGAGTACACCCGGGGCAGCGTTGGTTCCTTTATCGCGCGCTCGCTTCTATCGATTTACCGCGAACGCGGTTATCTGAAGGCAGCCATTACTCCCGCTGCGCCAAAGGTGGTCAAGCCCCTCGTTTCCGAGATGGAAAAGAACCGCAACGATACCTTCGTAGATCTCACCTTGTCGGCGACACCCGGCCTGCAGTACAAGCTCAGCCGCGTCGAGTGGTCGGGAAACAAGGAGTTCTCTGCCGAGACGCTGCAACCGCTGCTTCATTTCAAAATCGGGCGGCCCGCGGACGCGCAGCAGTTGACCGAAGATCTGAAGCACGTTCAGGATCTCTATGGCTCACACGGTTATGTGACTGCCGCCATCAAGGCCGCGGCTGAATTTGACGATGCCTCCAGCACCGTCGGGTACCGGCTTGACGTGAACGAGGGCTTCATCTTCCACATGGGAGACCTTGAATTTCGGGGCCTCGACAACGGTCTGACGGCACGGCTGCGCGCTGCATGGAAGCTGCGCCCGGGAGATGTCTACGACGCCACCTACCTCAAGGAGTACCTGCCTCAGGCTCTTAAGCTGCTCCCGGCCAACCTTGACTGGGACGTGTCCGAACACGTCACCGCCAACACTCGCGACAAGACCGTCGATGTAGACTTGCAATATACGGCGAAGGCTCCACGGTAGCCCGGTCAATTCAGGCATGATCCTAAACGGTCACATCCGCCGCCTTGATTTGGAACTTCT
>JBAVAV010000090.1:0-15568 GCA_049585895.1 Candidatus Sulfotelmatobacter sp.
ATCTTGTGCTGCTTGCGCAGATCGTCGAGCAGAGTCCATCCCCCGCTGTTAAAAAGCGTCTGCTCGTTATCGCCCAGACCGTGCAGGACGTAGAGCGCCGGATAGTTTGTTGCCGGATGTTTCGTCGCGGCCGCGTCATAACTGGCCGGCAGGTAGACGCAGTAGTGGATCACCGATTTCAGAATTCGGCTGTTCAGCGCGTTGCAATCGATGCGGCTCTGGCCCTGAACCGGAAGAGCAAAGCACAGCAGAAGGAACACGATGCCTGCGGGAGAAGCGAATCCGAAATGGCGAGGCATATCGATGAATGATCTATTCGTAGCGCAGGGCCTGCACGGGATCAAGCCGCGCCGCTCGTCCCGCCGGATACAGGCCTGCGACCAGGCTGACGATGAAGGCAAACACAATGGCCGCACCTACCAGCCACCACGGCACGGCCCAGAAATGCTCCGGGGTCAGATCCTGCTGGCGCAGATAAATGTTGGTGCCGAAGTTGATGACTTGTCCGATGGCCCAGCCCAGCGCGACACCCACGATGCCGCCGAGAATTCCCATCGCGCCGGCTTCGGCAAAGAACAGTTTCTTCACATCGCCGTCGCTCGCACCGATGGCTTTCATGATGCCGATTTCGCGCCGCCGCTCGAGAACCGCCATCACCAGCGTGTTGACAATGCCAATCGACGCCACCGCCAGCGCCAGGCTACCGAAAATCAACAGGAACAGGTCCAGCACTTTGAAGAACTGGCCAATGCTCTTCGATGCGTCGAGAATCGAGAACGTATTGAATCCCATTTTCTTGATGGCGTCTTCGATGGCCTGAATCTGGCCAGGACTCTTCACGCGCGCATTGATCGACGAATAAACCGCCTGATCGCTCGCCGGGCGGGAAATCTCGCGCAGATCGGTGGGTTGCATTACATGCAGACTCTCGGCCAGTTGGAGCGGAAGAAACACCCGTGCCCGCGTAGGCCCGCGCATGCTCTCGGGGTCAAGATCGGCGACGCCTACGATTTTCAGTTTCTGCTCGCGCGAGACGACGGAATATGCCGCGCCGGCGAGATCATCGGAAGCAGCAGCATTTGCGCCCGGCGGCACTTGCCGCTGCGCATAGCGCAAGATCAGCTGCTTGCCCAACAGCGGGGCCGCGAGCTCCGCGACCTTGGTTTCATCCACGCCGGGCTTCGGCGTTTTCCCCAGCAACTCCTCCGCAAACGACTTCTGCAAAATGACTTCCGGCGCCGTATCGGAAGTAAAGAATGTGCCTTGCACGCTTTCAAATGCATCGTGGGACTTGTCCGAAGCAGGGATGGCGGCAACCATCGTCATATGAGGTTTGTCTTCGTAGCGCAGTTCGGTGATGAAACGGATGTCCGGCGTAGCTTCCAGCACGTTGGGAAGGCGTTCGATCTCCAACCGCGCCGCCTCATCGAGAATTTTGCTATCGCCCGGCGCGGGCCCGTTACGTTCTTCCCCGCGTCCGAAGTTGCGCAGGTCGCGGCGGGAGGTGACGACGACCGTGTCGAACAATCCCGATTTCACCAGGCGCCGGTTTGCCAGTTGCTGCAGCCCGATGCCGAGGGAAACCATCGCCACCAGCGACGCCACTCCCACCGAGATGCCGATGGTCGTGAGCGAATTGCGCAGCAGTGATTCCCGCAGGTTGCGCAACGCGAGTTCGGTGAGATCGGGAAGCTTCACAGCCGGGCTCCCTGCAAACTGTCGTTCAGGGGCAGGTTCGTGGCAGCAGTTGTTTCGTCGCCAATCATTTTCCCGTCGGCGAGAAAGATCATGCGCGCGGCGTAGCGCTCGGCCAGCGCGCGTTCGTGCGTGACCATCACCACGGTCATGCCCAGTTGCTGATTGAAATCGCGGATCAGATTCATGATTTCGGTCCCGGTATGGCTGTCGAGATTGCCGGTAGGCTCATCGGCGAGCAATAGCTGCGGCCGATTGATCAACGCCCGCGCCAGCGCTGCCCGTTGTTGCTCGCCTCCGGAAAGCTCGCTGGGACGGTGGTTCGCGCGTGCCTGCAAGCCGACGCGCGCCAGCGCCTCCCGGGCCAGCCCTTCACGCTTGCCGCGATCGACCTCGGCAAAGCGCAGAGGCAGCTCTACGTTTTCGGCGAGCGTCATGCTGGCAATCAGGTTGAACGACTGAAAAACCATTCCGACCGTATGCAAGCGATAGCCGGCCAATTCTTCGCGCGAGAGTTGCGCGAGGTTACGTCCCTGGACGATTACATTGCCGGAAGTGGGCCGGTCGAGTCCGGCGATCAGATTCAATACCGAAGACTTGCCCGAGCCTGAGCTTCCCAGCAGGGCTACGAATTCTGCGGGGCGCACTGTTAGTGAAACGCCATCGACGGCTCGAATAACGGTTCCGCCCATGCGATAGTAGCGGCAAAGATCTTCTGTGCGGATGGTAAAACTATTGGGCGGCGAACTTCCCGGAGAGACAGCCATGGCCTAACGAATCTCTCCCTTGATGACGCCGAGAGCGAGAACTTTGTCGTCGCCATTCCGGCCAGCAGGTGTGCCACCGTTTCCGGCAGGCACCGAGTCTCCCTCGCCGGGCGCGAGGAATAGATTGTTTTCCACGCCGTGCTGCCGGGTGTAGAGGTCGTAGTAGCGGCCACCCGCGGCATACAGTTGCTCATGCGTCCCGCGCTCGACGATTTGCCCCTGCTCCATCACCAGAATCTGATCGGCGCGCCGGATAGTCGAGAGCCGGTGGGCGATCACGAATGTGGTGCGTCCCTGCATGAGGTAAGAAAGCCCGTGTTGGATCATCTGCTCCGATTCCGAGTCGAGGCTTGAGGTTGCCTCATCGAGAATCAAGATGCGGGGCTCGGCCAGAATCGCGCGCGCGATGGAAATCCGCTGCCGCTGTCCTCCGGAAAGCTTCACACCGCGCTCGCCCACAACGGTTTCATACTTATCGGCGAAGGACTCCGAGAATTCATCCACGCGCGCGATGCGGCAGGCGCGCATGACCTCTTCTTCGGTTGCGTCAGGGCGGGAGAACGCGACGTTTTCGCGAATCGTACCGTCGAAGAGAAACGATTCCTGCAGCACGACGCCGAGACGCGTGCGGTAGGAATCGAGCCGGACCGTGCTCAAGTCCACGCCGTCCAGCAAAATCGTGCCTTTCGTGGGGACATAGAACGCGGAGATCAGTCCGATCGTCGTCGATTTGCCCGATCCCGACGACCCTACCAGGGCTGTCACTGTTCCAGGATCGGCGCGGAAAGAAATATCGCGCAGAACTTCGTGCGTGCCGTCGTAGCTGAAACTCACATGGTCAAACTCCACCCGCCCGACGATATCGCGCAGAGGCACGGAACGCCGCGGATCCTGATCCTCGGGGCGCTCGCGCAGAATTTCCTGGGTTCTCTCCAGCCCGGCCAGCGCCTCGGTAATCTGAGTTCCGATGGAGACAATCTGCATGATGGGCGCGACCAGAAAGCCGAGAAGAAGCGTGTATGAAAAGAAGCCGCCGATGGTGAGTGTCCCGGAGGTGATCTGATGCGCACCCACGTACATCGTGACCGCACCGACTCCTCCGAGCAGTACACTCGCCGACAAGCTCATGACCGAAGTCGCGGTGAGCGTGCGCATGATGTTATCCAGCAAACGGCGGACGCCCGTGGCAAAGATCGACTCTTCGCGCCCTTCGGCGTGATATCCCTTGATGACGCGAACGCCGCCCAACGACTCGGTAAGCCGCCCAGTCACTTCGGCGTTGATCTTGCTGCGCTCGCGAAAAATCGGGCGGATGGTGGAGAAGGCCTTGTTGAGCGCCACGGCGAAGCACAGCAACGATCCCACGGCAATCACCGTCATCTGCGGGCTGGTCTTAAACAGCAGGACCAGCGCGATGCCAGAAGTGACCAACCCGCCGACAAACTCGACGAGTCCGGTACCCAGAAGATTGCGCACGCCTTCCACATCGTTCATGATGCGCGACACCAGGTTCCCTGTCTTGTTGGCGTCGTAGAAGGCAACCGGCAGGCGTGAGATGTGGGCCTGTACTTTCTGGCGCAATTCCGTAATCAGACGCTGCGCCGCTTTGGACAGGAGTTGCGTCAGCGAGAAAGACGTGATGCCCTGGATGAGCGTCGCGCTGAGCACGATCAGCACCAGCTCCCGCAGGCGTTCGATATGATGTTTGTTGATAACGAAGTCGATGAGAAACTTCGTTGAGTAGGGCAGCACCAGCCCGGCGACGCGATTGATCAGCATCAGAACAAGGCCGAGAGCAAGCATCCAACGGCGGGGACGCATCAGCGCCCACACTTCGGGCAGGACTGCCTTGAGTCTCTGGGTTTTAGGAATCTTCGGCGGCGTTTTTGGGTCGGAACTCAATCTCTAATTGGACTCGGTAGAGCTCACTTCCGCTTCATTATTACTGCATTGCCACACATTCGGGGGGGCAGTTGACTATGAAACAAGAAACCAATGAACCACGAAGGCCACGAAGTATGACAAAGGACTTCACTTGCGGATTGCTGTCTGTGACTTCGTTTCCTTCGGGGGATGGATCCAAATTCAGCCACTATCACCCGTTCAACGTGTGGGAAGAGTGATCGGCCCATTCAGGGCTTGGCTACGCTTCTGCTCCCACTGGCTGTGAGGACAATATCGACCGATGAACTGACGCGCAGAAACAGGTTACTGGGATTCTTCATGCCCCACTTCACGTACGGCAAGGAAAAGTGTACGGTTGCGCTCCAGTGGTCCGAAGTCATTTCCACTTCAGCGGGAGCGGTAAGTTCGTGGTCCGCGCCATGAATGCTGAAAATGCCATGCACCTGCACGGAAGATTTTCCCTCCGGCGCAACAACTCCGTCGATGTGATCGGGACGAAACGTGATCTCAGGGTAACGGCCACTCTCCAGCACTTCCCGGTGCATTTTACGATCGCGCATGGCCGTACCGCTTTCGCCGCTTTTTGCGTCCACCACGATTTCGCCCGAGAGCTCGCCTGAGGCCGAATTAAGTTGAAGTGTCCCCTGCTTGAGTTGAAAAGTACCGTGAACCGCATGCAGGACATCGCTCAAATCGTATTGAACCGTCGTGTGCTGCGGATCGAGCCGGAGGATCGTATCCTGGCCAACAGCTAACGTGCTGGCAACCGAGATGGCTGCGAACGCCAGCGAGCCTTTCCACAGCCACCCACTCATGGTACGTTTGGGCCCGGTGATTCTCATGCTTATGCGGTCAACAATTCCCATCCCAGCGTGAGGCTGTCGCAAGCGAGGTGGTAGGGCGAGATCGCGCCGATGTGGAACGCCAGCAGTTTGCGGAAAACTTGCGGCTGCCTCTGAAAGACTTGCAGGGTCCGGTGTTGCAGCCTGAGGTGACCGTCGAGCGTTAACATCAGACGTGCCATCAGCAAGGGCCGGCGCGCCAAGCGCCGATGTTCCGCCTGGTAGCGTGCCAGATCGCCGGACCGGAGGCACTGCGCCAGGAACATTGCCTGGCTGAAAGAGAGGCTGAGGCCCTCGCCAGTGATCGCATCGACCGTGCCGGAAGCGTCTCCGATCAATGCCACGTTTCCCCGGCAGACGCGCTTTAGCTTGCGGTTGGCGGTGAGCGCTCCTCTCTCGGTCGACGCGGGCTCGGCTCCGCGAAGCCGGGCATTGAGCTCGGGAAACGCCAATAGAGCTTCTTCCACGCGCTGTTTGGGATCGCGAGAAGCGAAAGACACGCAAATCTGATCGTTGCTTATGCCCGTGACATAGCCCTGGCTGCGATCTCCCCAGTAAACTTCCATGTGGTCGGTCCAGGGCGCAACCCGATAGTGGCGGCGAAATGCGTACCGATAGCCCGTTCTCGAATGGGAAGTAAGGCCTGCCCAGTGGCGCACGCGAGAGTTGGCGCCATCGGCTCCAACAATCCACCTGGCGCGGATCCTTCGTTCTCCGAGCGAGCGATCCGCAAGCCGCACCTCTTCGCCGGAAATACCCATCACTATTGTCTGCCACTGCAGATCCGCGCCCAGTGCCGCAGCTCGATCCATCATGACCCGATGGAGGGTTGTCCTGCGAACCGAGATGCCGCACTCTCCGGAAGGAAACAGGGCCTCGGCGGACAGCCCCGCAGTGAGAAATCGAATGCCGCGGAAGGAGTAAGCTTGCCCCGCAGGAACGCGAACGCCCAACCGTTCGAGAGCCAGGATGGCGTCAGGCATTAAGCCCTCGCCGCATGGCTTGTCAATGGGTGGCGTGGCTCCGTCGGCCACCACCACGCTGAATCCCTGCTGACGGGCAGCAATGGCCGCAGCCAAACCCGCTGGGCCACCGCCGATGACGAAAACATCCGTGGAACTCAGCAACGCTGTACCTCACCATTGAAGAAGGATGAGCTCGGAGCAGAATCCCGGCCCCATCGCAGCCAGCAATCCCAGAGTGCCCGGTTCGGGGCGACGCCGCATCATCACGTCTTCCAGCACGACCAGAACCGAGGCAGACGAGAGATTGCCGACCTTTCTCAGGCAATCCCAGGAAGCGTCGAGCTCTCCGTTATGCAGATCGAGCGCATCCGCGGTGGCTTCCAGAATTTTCGGGCCGCCCGTGTGCAATACCCAACTGCCCAGATCGCTGCGCTGGTATCCGTTGTCGGCGAGAAAGCTGTCCACATCGTGGCCGAGGTTGTCTCGAATCAGATTCGGGACCTCGACCGAGAGCACAATGCGGAAGCCCCTTTCGGAAACGTTCCAGCCCATCATTTCTTCCGTGTTGGGATAGAAAATCGAGCGAGTAGCGAGAATCTTTGGGCCGGCCGACGGGCTGGCGGATACCCGCTCGTCGCCAATGACAATCACCGCGCCTGAGCCATCGGCAAAAAGGCCTGAGGAAATCAAATTGGCCACCGACAGATCTTCGCGCTGCAACGTCAGCGAACAAAGCTCTACTGAGACCAGGGCCGCAGCCTGCTTAGGATACGCACGAACATAATCAGCCGCGCGTGAAATGCCGGCCGCGCCCGCCACGCATCCCAGTCCGAAAATCGGAACGCGGCGAATGTTGCGGGAGAGTCCCATCTGATTGATCAGAAGGGCGTCAATCGAGGGGCTGGCCACGCCGGTGACGGTGGTGAAGAAGAGAGCGCCCAGGTCACCCGGCTCCAGACCGGCATTGCGCAGCGCGATGCACAGCGCCTGTTCTCCCAGCTCCCGCGCAACCTTAATCCAGGCATCGTTGGCCTGGCCCCAGTTCTGGAGCTTGTAGTAGTCCTCGGTGGGGAGCGCGAGGTGGCGGCCTTCCACCGTAACGTGGCGATGCAGCCGTTGCAGCAGCTTGGGATTCTCCAGCCGGTCACCCCAATACTGCTGGAGCTGCTCCAAAAGAAACTTCTGCGAATAGTAGTGCTTCGGAAACGCGCTGGCTGCACTTGCGATCCTCATGAATCCTTCCTTTGGAGTCAGTCGGGGCTCCCAACAAGCCGCCGGGCACGGGTTAAACTGCATGCCGTTGCGGTCTGGGTGGGATCGGCCGGCTCATTGAATTGTCTCTGGAGAGCGGGCTCTCATTTGTCATTGGAACGTAAAATTTAAGACGAGCGCGAGAACGAGCCTATAGCCTATCGATTGAGCAAACCTCGCGCAAGGGTCTACTGAAGCACGGCGATCGAAGTGGGAGTGCTTCCCGTGGAATAAGTGGCAATTGAATTCAAGCTTCCGCTGCTCTGGTCGATGCCAAATGCCTCGATCCCGGCCGAGCTCTGACTGCCAACCAGGAGATACTTTCCGCTCGGGTCCGTCACCAGAAAATTAGGCTGCGTCTCCGACGCGAATGGTGAAGTGCTAAGCACTGAAAGCGATCCCGTGCCGGAAGTGATCGTAAATACCGCGATGTTACTGGACGCCGCATTGGCCACGTAAAGGAAGGTACCGGAAGGATCGACCAGGAGCGACTGAGGGTTGGCGCCGATCGCTTCGCCAAAGGGCGAGTCGGAAGTCTCCGTAAATGTGCCGGATGCATCGATGGTGAAAATCGAAATAGAATTATCGAGCGTGTTGGCCGTATAAAGGTGAGTGCCACCCGGATCGATGGCGATTGAGTTCGGTCCGTTACCGGGTTCGTTGTTGGAAGTGGACCTGTCAACCAGTTGCGTGAGGACCCCGGAACTCAGGCTGAAGGAAGCCAGTATGTTGGGTTGCCCGGTGACGTATAGCACATTCCCGGCGGGATTCAACTTCATGTCCAGCGGAGATAAGCCCACCGGAAAGGGAGAACCGGGAACCGCGGTTAGTGCTCCGCTGCCGGAATCGATCGAAAACACAGAGACGTTGTTCGATCCGCCGTTGGCTACGTAAAGAAAATTTCCGGAGGCATCGATCACCGCAATCTTGGGGACGCTGCCTACTGGCGCGCGTGGAGTTACTTCCGACAAGGCGCCATCGCCGGCAATGGTAAACAGGGAAACGTCGTCGTCGGACTGTGCCCCATTCACCGCGTACAGGAACTTGCCGGAAGGATGTATGACGATGGATTGAGGACCGTTCCCCAGAGTAAACGGGCTGCCGGATAGCGCGGTTAAAACACCTGAGTTAGGATCTTCGCGGAAGGCGGCGATCTGGCTGGATGCAGGCAGGGCGGCGTAAACGTAGTGGCTTGAGGTCTTTCCGCAGTTGATCCAACTGGCAATGCTCACGCAAGCAAGAATAAGAACGACTGCCTTCTTCAGCATTCGCGACTCCTGAGAGAATTTGAAAGCGAAGAACGATAGTAATGGTCCGCCGGAGAGTTCAAGTGGAAGTCTTGGGCAGCGGAATGATCTCGATCGCCATACGAACACTCACAGAATCGGCGCTAACCCTGCGATGCCACGGCAACGAGATCGGGTTGCACGCGTTACGTGCCGCCCGCTGGCACTTCCGGCAAACTCCTGGACTTTACCTAAGGCACGCCCAATCTTACAGGATTTCGGCCCGGACCTGCTCGTTGGTGCTCAGTGCGCCGGGCTCGGGCGTTGAGCGACCGGCGAAGCTGCCGGCAGCGCCGCATCTTCGCCGCCACGCAGAGCCAGACGTACACGATCCAGGTAAACATAAACTACCGGCGTGGTGAATAACGTAAGCGCCTGACTGACGATCAGCCCGCCAACAATCGTGATGCCTAAAGGACGATGCAATTCAGAGCCGGTGCCCCGGCTCAAAGCCAGCGGCAGTCCGCCCAGCAGGGCCGCCATGGTGGTCATCATGATGGGCCGGAAGCGGAGAATGCAGGCGTCGTAGATGGCTTCCCCCGGCTTTTTCCCCTGCGCGCGCTCCACCTCGAGCGCCACATCGATCATCATAATGGCGTTCTTCTTGACCAAACCGATGAGCAGGATGATGCCAATCATTCCAATCACGTTTAGTTCGTTGTGCGTCAGCAGCAACGCCAGCAGCGCACCCACGCCGGCTGATGGAATTGTCGAGAGAATCGTAATGGGATGAATGTAGCTCTCATACAACATACCCAACACGATATAAACGGTAACCAGCGCGGTAAAAATCAGGATTTTCTGGCTGGAGAGTGAATCCTGGAACGCGGCCGCCGTGCCCTGAAAGCTGGCCGCGATGGTGGGCGGAAAGCCAATGCTGCTTTCAGCCTTTTCAATGGCCTGCGTGGCTTGGCCCAGAGAAGTCCCCGGCGCCAGGTTGAACGAAATGGTGACCGACGGAACCTGCCCCTGATGGTTCACTGCCAGGGGGGTGTTGGCTTGCACGAAGCGGGTAAACGAAGCCATGGGCACCGGCGTTCCGCCGGACGAGCGTACGTAAATGTTCTGCAGAGCCTCGGTGGTCTGCTGGAATTGCGGAGCGACTTCCATCACCACGTGGTACTGGTTGAGTGGCCGGTACATGGTCGAGACTTGCCGCTGTCCAAACGCGTCATAGAGCGCGTTATCCAGATCCTGTGGACTTATTCCCAGCCGGCTGGCGGTATCGCGGTCGATGACCAGCTTGGCCTGAAGGCCGCGATCCTGCTGGTCGGTGTTAACGTCACGCAGTTCGGGCAGGGCCTTCATTTTTGCGAGCAGCCGCGGCGACCAGTTGTTGAGATCATCCAGATTCTCGCCCTGCAACGTGTATTGATACTGCGCGGCGCCGAAGCGCCCGCCAATAGTCAGATCCTGGGCCGACTGGAGAAACAGCGTTGCTCCCGGCACCACCGCCAACTTCCCGCGCAAGCGGTTTATCACGTCGTCGGCGCTCACATTCGGACACGATTGCCAGAAATGACGGGGCTGGCAAAGGCCGCGTTCCCCCTGCGGCCTCAACATGACGAAAAACCGCCCTTGGTTCGCGGCCGAACCCCCGCCGGCGAAGCCAACTACCGTGCTCACGGCTGGGTCCTTCATCATGATCGTCACAAATTGTTCCATCTTAGCGCTCATGGCCTGGAAAGAGATATCCTGCGCCGCCTGCACCGACCCCTGAAGGCGCCCCGTATCCTGCTGTGGGAAAAAACCCTTGGGCACGATGACATAGAGATACACGCTCAGGCAGGCCACCAGGATGGTGACCGCTAACGTAACGGGTTGATGCGCGAGGACCCACTTCAATGAGCTGCTGTAGATGGCCAGGACTTTGTCGAAAACCCACTCGCTGCCGCGATAGAAGAGGTTGTGCCGTTCGTTTTCTTTTGGCGGGCGCAGGAACTTCGCGCACATGGTCGGCGTGGTCGTGAGAGAAACCAGCAGGGAGACTCCGATCGCCGCACTCAAGGTAACAGCGAATTCGCGGAACAAGCGGCCCACGATTCCGCCCATCATCAGCAGCGGGATGAATACAGCGACCAGCGACGTGCTCATCGAAAGCACCGTGAAGCCAATCTCGGAAGCGCCCTTGAACGCGGCTTGCACCGCCCCCATGCCGTGCTCCACATAACGCGTGATGTTTTCCAGCACCACGATGGCGTCGTCCACCACGAATCCGGTCGAAATCGCCAGCGCCATCAGCGACAGATTGTCCAGGCTGTACCCCAGCAGGTACATCACCCCAAATGTGCCGACCAGAGAAAGCGGCACCGCGATGCTGGGAATGATGGTCGCTCGCACCGTTCTCAGGAAGGCGAACACTACCAGTATGACCAGGATGGTGGAGATGAGCAGGGTGGTTTCGATGTCCTTAACCGACGCGCGCACCGTAATGGTACGGTCGAGAACCATTTCAAGCTTGATGGCGGGGGTAATCGACGATTGCAGATAGGGCATGAGAGCCCGGACTCGATCCACGGTATCGATGATATTGGCTCCGGGCTGCCGGAAGAGGACGATCAGGACACTGGGCTTGCCGTTGGCCAATCCGATGTTGCGCACGTCGGCCACGGAATCCTGCACGTCAGCGACGTCTCCCAGCCGGACTGCCGCGCCATTGTGGTAGGAAACGATCAGCGGCCGGTATTCATCCGCAGTGAAAAGCTGATCGTTGTCGTTGAACGCGTAAGTTCTCGTGGCGCCCGATACGCTGCCCTTAGGCCGATTTGCGTTGGCGGCGCTCAGGGCATTGCGAACAGTGTCGAGGCCGACGCCCAATTTGTTCAACAGCGTTGGGTTCACCTCGGCGCGCACCGCGGGAGGCGCCGAGCCAAAGACGAATACCTGGCCGACTCCGTTCACTTCGGCAAGCTTCTGCGCCAGAATGGAATCCGCGGTGTCGTACATGCGGGGCACCGGAACCGTATCGGAAGTCAACGCCACAATGGTGATGGGCGCGTCCGCAGGATTCGCCTTGCGGTAGGTTGGATTGCCCGGGAGGTTGGCGGGTAGCTGACTGCGGGCGGCATTGATGGCGGCCTGCACGTCGCGGGCGGCGGCGTTGATGTCGCGATTCAGATCGAACTGGAGAGTGATGCCGGTCGAGCCCAGCTGGCTCGACGATGTCATCTGGTTGACGCCGGAGATGCGGCCGAACTGGCGTTCCAGCGGCGTAGCCACCGCGGAAGCCATCGTTTGCGGATCGGCTCCCGGCAATCCTGCGCCCACACCGATGACGGGGAAATCTACTCTAGGCAGCGAAGCTACCGGCAGAAACTTAAAGGCAAGAATTCCGGAGAGCAGCAGGGCTGCCGCCAGCAGCGACGTGCCGATGGGACGACGGATAAATGGAGCCGAGATGCTCATCGTCTAGTCCGCCAGCTTCAATCCCCGGATGGGAGCTCCTGCGGAATCGGATTGCCGATCTTGTACTTCTCAAATCTTTGTGCCAGCCGATCAAACCACAGATAGACCACCGGAGTGGTATAGAGCGTGAGCAATTGGCTGAGAATCAAGCCGCCCACAATCGTTATTCCCAGCGGCCGGCGCAACTCGGCGCCGGTGCCCGACAGCAGGGCCAGGGGCAAACCACCCAGCAATGCCGCCATCGTCGTCATCATGATCGGGCGGAAGCGCAGCAGGCAGGCCTGGAAGATGGCTTCCTCAGGCGGCTTGTGTTCCTCGCGCTCGGCTTCGAGGGCAAAGTCGATCATCATAATGGCATTCTTCTTCACGATGCCGATCAGCAGGATGATGCCGATCAGCGCCACCACGGTCAAATCGTTGTGCGTGATCTGCAAAGCCAGAATCGCTCCCACACCCGCTGATGGCAGCGTGGAAAGAATCGTGATGGGATGAATGTAGCTCTCATACAACACTCCCAGCACGATGTACACCGTGATAATGGCAGCGAGAATCAGAAACGGCTCACTGGAAAGCGAATTTTGAAATGCCGCCGCCGTCCCTTGAAATGAGGCATGGATGCTTGGCGGCAACTGAATATCCTTCTCCGCCTGTTGGATGGCTTTCGTGGCCTCGCCCAGGGAAGCTCCCGGCGCAAGGTTGAATGAGAGCGTCACCACAGGGAATTGTCCCTGGTGGTTGATGGAGAGGGGCGCGCTGGTTGACTCCATGCGGGTAAAAGATGAAATCGGAACCGGAGCGCCGCTGGTGGTGGCCGAGGCGGCATTGGCGGTAGGTGCGCCGGAATTGGGCGTCGAGCTGCTGGGGCGAACATACACATCGTTCATCGCGTCGGGCGTCCGGGCGAAGTTCGGCATGACTTCCAGCACTACGTGATATTGGTTCAACTGGGTAAAGATGGTCGAAACCAGCCGCTGCCCGAAGGCGTCGTAGAGCGTATTGTCGATGGCCTGCGGAAGGATTCCGAGCCGCGATGCCGTATCGCGGTCAATGGTGAGGTTTGTCCTGAGGCCGCCGTTGAGCTGGTCGGTAGCTACGTCACGCAGCTCCGGCGCGGCGCGCAGTTTATCCACGAGCTTCGGCGTCCATTGCGCCAGCTCCCGCGCGTCCGCATCTTCAATGGAGTATTGAAACTGCGTGCGGCTCACGCGATCCTCCACAGTCAGGTCCTGCACCGGTTGCATGTAGAGGGTGATTCCGTCTACTTTGGCCAGCTCAGGCTGCAGCCGCCGGATGATTCCCGAAGCCTCCGTGTCACGCTCGTTACGGGGCTTCAAATTGATCTGAATCCGGCCGCTGTTGGGAGTGGTGTTGGTGCCGTCCACCCCGATGAAAGAGGACAAGCTCTCTACATCCTTATCTCTGAGAATCACTTTCGCCAATTCTTGCTGATGCAGGGACATGGCTTCGAACGAGATATTGTCCGGAGCTTCCGAAATCCCCAGAATCACGCCCGTATCCTGCACGGGGAAAAATCCCTTGGGCACGATCACGTACAGCACGAGTGTGAGAACCAGAGTTCCGAAAGTTACGATCAGGGTTGCGGTCTGGTGCTTTAGCACCCATTTCACCGTGCGGCCGTAGAACGCGATGACCCTGTTGTAATAGGTTTCCGTGACCTCGTAGAAGCGGCCCTTCTCTCCTTCCTTGCGATGCTTAAGCAGCTTGGCGCACATCATCGGCGTCAAGCTCAGAGAAACGCCTGCCGAAACTAGGATGGTCACCGCCAGCGTTACGGCGAACTCGCGGAACAACCGGCCCACTATATCGCCCATGAACAACAGCGGAATAAGCACGGCGATGAGAGAGACTGTGAGCGAAACGATGGTGAAGCCTATCTGCCCCGACCCTTTGAGCGCCGCGTCCAGCGGCGAATCCCCGGCTTCAAGGTAGCGGTCGATGTTTTCGATCATGACGATGGCGTCATCCACCACGAACCCGGTCGAGATGGTGAGCGCCATGAGCGTGAGATTGTTGAGGCTGTAGCCCAGCAGGTACATCACACCAAAAGTTCCCACGATCGACAAAGGGACAGCGACGCTGGGAATGAACGTGGCCCGCAGATTCCGCAGGAAAAAGAAAATTACGATGACCACCAGCACGATGGTCAGCGCCAACTCGAACTCGACGTCCTTCACCGAGGCGCGGATGGTCAGGGTCCGATCGGTGAGAATCTGCACCTTCACCGCCGACGGCAGCGAGGCCTGCAACTGCGGCAGCAGCTTCTTAATTCTGTCGACCACGCTGATGATGTTCGCTCCGGGCTGGCGCTGAATGTTGACGATCACCGCCGGAGTCAGATTCATCCATGCCGCGAGTCGCGTGTTTTCCGTGCCATCGATGACGTTTGCCACATCGCTGAGCCGCACCGGCCCCCCGTTGCGGTAGGCGACGACGATGGGCTTGTACTGGTCGCTGGAGAAGAGCTGGTCGTTGGCGCCGATGGTGTACGACTGGCGCGCCCCGTCGATGACGCCCTTGGCCTGGTCCACATTGGCCTGCGCCATCGCCGTGCGAATGTCTTCCAGGCTCAAGCCGTACGAAGCCAGCGCCGTTGGATTTACCTGAATCCGGACGGCAGGTTTTTGTCCGCCGCTGATCGAAACCAGCCCCACGCCCGGCAGTTGTGAAATCTTCTGCGCGAGAGCAGTGTCGGCGAGATCCTCCACCTTGGATAAGGCCATTGAGTCCGAAGTCATGGCCAGCGTCAGAATCGGAGAATCGGCGGGATTTACCTTGTTGTAGATGGGAGGGTTGGGAAGGTCGGTGGGCAGGTAGGTTGATCCCGCATTGATCGCGGCCTGCACCTGCTGCTCTTCGACGTCGATATTCTGGTCGAGAGAAAACTGAAGCGTAATGACCGAACTGCCGAATGAACTCGTAGAGGTCATCTGGCTCAGGCCGGGAACCTGTCCGAACTGCCGCTCCAGCGGCGAAGTTACCGACGACGCCATCACGTCGGGATCCGCGCCCGGATAAAACGTTACGACCTGAATGGTTGGGTAATCGACTTCCGGCAGGGCAGAGACGGGAAGCTGCAAAAACGCGACCCATCCCACCAGCATGACGCCCACCATCAGCAACGTAGTGGCGACCGGCCGGAGAATGAACAACCGTGACGGACTCATGAGCCGGGAGTTCCCGAGGCCGGCGGCCGGCGGCCGGCGGCGCCTCCCCCACTGGTGCCCGGGCCGGCGTTCCGCGGCTCGATCGTGCTGCCGGTTTGCAGTTTGTCCTGGCCGTCGGTCACCACCGTGTCCCCGGGATTAAGGCCGCTGGCAACCGCTGTGGTGTCGCCCTGAGTAAGAGATATGGTCACGGTGCGCGCCTCCACCGTCTTGTCGGGTTTTACCAAATAGACGAATGTCCCTTGAGGACCACGCAGAATGGCGGCC
>JBAVAV010000091.1:0-2376 GCA_049585895.1 Candidatus Sulfotelmatobacter sp.
ACATGAGATCGAAAGCACGGAGGACGTCGTAGGCCGCAACGTCGAGCTTGGGCAGATAGTCGTAGGCCCAGTTGTTCTCGGCGGTCGCGGTCGCTCCCCACATCGATTTCTGGAAGCTGACGAAGAATTTCTTGTAGTTCTGCCAATAGCTCGTCTGGTCCGGCTTCAAAGGCTTGAAGCCACGCGTGGACATATAGGTATCGAAGCTTGCTTCCTTTTCCGTCGGCAGGGTCAGATAGCCGGGGATCATGTTCGACATCAGGCCGAGGTCGGTGAGGCCCTGAATGTTGGAGTGACCGCCCAAGGCGTTCATGCCGCCGCCGCGCACGCCGATGTTGCCGAGGATCAACTGCAACATCGCCATGGCGCGGATATTCTGCGAGCCCTTGGAATGCTGCGCCCAGCCGAGCGCATACATCGACGTCATGGTCTTGTCTTTGGCGGAGCACTCACCGACCATTGCGGCGACTTTCAGGAACTTGTCCTTCGGCGTGCCGCAAATGCGCTCGACCATTTCGGGCGTGTACTGCGCCACGTGCTGTTTCAGGAGGTTCCAGACGCAACGCGGGTTCTGCAGCGTATTGTCGGAGACGACGTAGCCGTCGGGACCGATGTCATAATCCCAGGTCGAGCGATCGTAGTCGCGTTTGGCCTCGTCATACCCGGTGAAGAGACCGTCCTCGTAGGTGAAGCCTTCCTTCACGATGTAGGAAGCGTTGGTGAAGGCCTTGGTGTAGTCCCATTGCACCTTGAAATTCCAGATGCAGTAATTGATAAGGCCGAGCAGGAACGCGATGTCGGTTCCTGGCCGGATCGGAGCGTACACGTCCGCAACGGCCGCCGAGCGCGTGTAGCGCGGATCGACGACGACGAGCTTCGCACCGCGGTTCGCCTTCGCTTCGGTAATCCATTTGAAACCGCAGGGATGCGCCTCCGCGGCATTGCTACCCATGATGATGACGAGATCGGTATTCCGAACATCGGTCCACGAATTCGTCATCGCGCCACGACCGAACGTTGGGCCGAGACCGGCCACGGTGGGGCCGTGACAAACCCTCGCTTGATTGTCGAACGCCAGCATGCCGGCGCTGCGCACGACCTTATAGGTCGCCCACGCCGTTTCGTTGGTGGCCGCGGACGCCGCGAGAAAGCCGGTAGTGAGCCACCGATTGACCGTCACGCCCTCATTGTTCTTTTGGATGAAGTTCTTATCGCGGTCGTCCTTCATCAGCCGCGCGACGCGATCGAGAGCCTCATCCCAAGACACGCGCTCGAATTTGTTCGAGCCGGGCTTGCGGATCATCGGATATTTGAGCCGCGTTTCCGCGTGGACGAAGCCGAGGAGGGCGGCTCCTTTCGGGCAAAGCGTGCCGCGATTGGTCGGATGGTCCGCGTCGCCTTCGATGTGAGTGATTTCGGCCTTCTCGCCCCTGGAAAGGCTACCCTTCGAATACAGGATCACGCCGCAGGCGACCGAACAATATGTGCAGGTACTGCGGGTTTCGGTGGTGCCGGCGAGCTTGAAGGGACGAATTGCCGCAGCATAGGCGATTTCAACGTCCCCGAATCCAAGCGCGCCGAGCGTTGTCCCGGCGAGACCCGCGCCGGTGCCGGCCAGAAACTGGCGCCGCGAGAGATCCAGATTCATCAACCCTCTCCTGACTTCTTACCGATAGAAGAGGGATGAAACGCAGTACGCTCCCCCTGAAATTTTAGGCAGTTCCGGAGTGCAAAAGTGGAGCGCCTAAATTGGTTCCATTCCAACTTGGATTACATTTCCTGTCAAACAATCAATCATGCTCGCGAGCGCAAAAGACCTTTAGATGGCGGCTCTCCATCGAAAATGCTGACTTGAATCAATGCTTGGCAAGCGCGGCTAAGCAAGTTTTGCTTGCACGCGGCATTCAACATTCACGGTCTATGTTACGTGCGGCGCGACATCGGCTACGCGCGAGGCTTGCCGCGTCGGGGAATGGATTTTCGGCGGTGTTGCAGAAACGCTTGCGACCAAATCGCCCGTCCGTTGTTTTCTTTCGCATTGACTGAGCTTCCGAAGGTACGGAAGCGTATACTGAACCCGAATTCATGCGGAGCGCTTACGTGAAGCCCGATCTCGGCGCCCATCGGAAAAAGAGGAATTTTTCATCCTCGCCCGAACCCAAAGGCGCGAGAAAGAAGCATGGCAAGCGGCTCATCTTCGTGGTCCAGAAGCATCGCGCCTCGCACCTGCACTATGACTTTCGGCTGGAAATGGGAGGAGCGCTGAAGAGCTGGGCGGTGCCCAAGGGCCCATCCCTCAATCCGAAGGACAAGAGACTCTCGATCGAGGTCGAAGACCATCCTTATGACTACAAGGATTTCGAGGGAAGCATTCCG
>JBAVAV010000092.1:0-3601 GCA_049585895.1 Candidatus Sulfotelmatobacter sp.
GGAGAACGCTTTTCACCACAGAGGCACAGAGACACAGAGACAGACAAAAAAAACGAAAGCATTGAAGTTTTCTCTGTGCCCTCTGTGGCGAAGGGTTTCGGCATGCGTTTGTCCTGTGGATTTCGCCCCAGGAAATCTTTCGACAGTTGCCGTTGAGCCGACTTTCTCCGGGTCGCGGGTACGATTCCGATTCGAATGGGGTAGACCCCCCCCCTCGAACTATTAGAATCATCACGTTAGCGGGAAAATCGCAAATTGATCCTAGGGGCACAATCACTTACGGGCAAAATCTTGTTTTCAAAGGACTTAGGCACTGTGATGCGCCAAGCTCGATGTGCCGCCTCCGCCTTGACCATGATGGAGTAATTCCGGTGTTGGAGGCAAGGTTAGATGTCACAATGGTTCTGAATATCCAAAAGGAAAGCCGAATATCTCGGAGGGGACAGGAGAAATGGGGAACCCGGCCCCCGACCGCCCAAGTCAAAAGTCCAAGCGGTCGGCGGTCAAAATCCCCGGCCTTCGAAAAACCGAGGCTGTTACGAAACTGAAAACTCACTGCGCCGAATGAATCCTTTGTTCCACTTTCGCTTGCCCCCGGAGTGGAGATGGGCGCGAATCCAACGATTGAAGGGAAAACCGAAGATTCTGTTCCACCGTCATCGTCGCTGCACGAGTTTCGTAACAGCCTCAAAACCGCGAAGACCGGGACAGCCTCAGTTGGGATGGTGTCGGCATAGGAAGAGTGGACCAGCCGGCCGGAAAAATATTTTTACAAGCCGCCGCTTTCGCCAACGTTCGATGGACCGCTTATTCATGCCGTGCCGGTGGGCGGGAGCCGGCTTTTGAATTGCCGGCCTTTGAATTCTTCGATCAGGCCAGGCGAATGGCGCAGATGGTCGCGGGCGGCAGAGATGGAATCCAGCACACGCTGCGGCGCAGCGCCGGTGATAGCGGAGATCTCGTCCACGGCAAAGCCTTCGATGGCGTGAAGGATGAAAGCCTCGCGATCGGGAGCGCCCACATCGCGCAGGGCCATTGCGATCAGCCGTATCATTTCGTCCGAACCTGCGATTTGTTCGGGAGTGGCGACGCGGTTGTCGGCGGTGATGGTTTCCCCGGTGATCGACTCATCGGGCTGATGAAACTGCAGCTCGGCCTCGTCACTGGCCTTCACATTGCGCCGCCGCGCGGATTCTTCCAGGTGCACGCTGCCGCTATCGCCCTCATCAGGCTGCGAGAGTTGGTCGAGCGCGCGCAGCGCGAGGCGGTAGAGCCAGGGCTCCAGGGCCAGGCGTTCGGGTCTTTCCCGGCCGTCGCTTTTGTAACCGCCGCTTTCCGAATCGTCGCTCAGCGCGGCGGCGATGGTTTCGTCGATAACCTCTTCTTTGCTGATGGAATCGGATGCAATCAGCTCGGAAGTTTCGCGAAAGTAGATTTCGCGCTCGACGAAGCGCTCGAGGCGAGACAGATTTGCGTTGACGTAGGAACGGACGTCGGCGGCGGAAACCGTCGGCGGAAAGACCGCGGCAACGGTCTGCTCGAAAGGCACGGTAACCGTGCGGCGCACGGATGCATCATTGCCCCGACGCTGCCACTTGTGCGACGCGCGCAGCAGTTCCTTGTGTTTATTGACCTGTTGCAGCAGATCCTCGAAAGCGATCTTTACCGCGGACGCGGCGGTTGAGGCGGTAGACTGCACCGCCATTTGCCCGGAAGGCAGGCGCAGGTTGAGCGAAACGCTGGTTCCCTCGCGGGCGGAAAGCTCCTCGATCACGGCTTTCAGATGAATCAGGTCTGGACGGAAGACTTGCAGGCGCTTTTGCAGTTTTTCGATCTGATGCTGGATGTCTTTCTCGACGGCGAGTTTTTCGACGGCGGGAATTTTATGGAGCCGGTAACTTACGTGGACATTCATGAGCACCCCGGTTTGCTAAACGAAGTCGCGCAACCCAGTGCCTTCTCAGAAAATTGTACACCTGCTCGGCGGTGGCAACGTCAGAATCGAAAATCAATTTTGCCAGTTCGGCTCTTCGGAGTGGTGCCCCTGAGGCTGTCGAGAGTAGCGGCGTCACAATTCACCACAGAGGACACAGAGGGAACACAGAGGGATCGTTTGCGCGGGTTTGCTCGGCGCGGCTATCATCCCAGCACAATGAAATTTCTGAACCTGCTTCTGTTCGCATGTCTTCTTCTGGTCATCCTCGTCAGTGCGGTGTGGGCGCAAAATCCTTTGGACAGGAAAGAAGTCGATGCCGTCTATTCGGACGCGCATGCGCTGTATCTCGATCTGCATGAGCATCCGGAGCTCTCTGCGCACGAGGCCCAGACGGCGGCGAAGCTGGCGAGCCGCTTTCGCAGTCTTGGTTATGACGTCACGGAACACGTCGGCGGCACGGGTGTGGTCGCGATTCTCAAGAACGGTTCTGGGCCGACGGTCATGCTGCGCACCGAGCTCGATGCGCTTCCCGTGGAAGAGAAGACCGGCCTTTCATATGCCAGCAAAGTGCGTAGCAAGGACGATGCCGGGCACGACGTTCCGGTCATGCACGCTTGCGGACATGATCTGCACACGGCGTCGATCGTGGGCGCGGCCGCTGTGATGGCGCACAGCAAAGATACATGGCACGGCACGCTGATGCTGATTGGCCAGCCCGCCGAAGAGACCATCAACGGCGCCGAAGGCATGCTCAAAGATGGATTGTTCCGGCGCTTTGCGCGGCCCGACGTGGTCCTGGCACTGCATGTAAGCAATACCCTTCCTGCAGGACAGGTCGGCATCACTCCGGGCACCTACAACACGAACGCAGATTCCATTCGCATAACGATTTACGGCAAGGGCGGACACGGTTCCGCGCCGCATACGGCGATCGATCCTATTGTGATTGCCGCCAGAACCATTCTGGCGTTGCAGACCATCGTCTCGCGCGAGGTGAAGCCGGGAGAAATGGCCGTGATCACCGTGGGTTACATCGAGGCCGGCACCAAGAACAACATCATCCCCGACCATGCCGAGATGGGACTGACGGTGCGAACCTACAAGGCGGAGGTCCGGAAGCAGATCCTGGCTGCGATTACGCGGATTGCGAAGGCCGAGGCCGCAGCCGGGGGAGCTCCGCGCGAGCCTTTGATTGAACACTACGAAGCCACGGACTCTGTGTATAACGATCCCGCGCTGGCGCAACGGCTGCGGGGCTCGCTGGAATCAGCTCTGGGCAAGGGAAACGTTATGACGATGGACCCGATCACTCCGTCGGAGGATTTTTCGTTTTTTATAGAGCAGGGCATTCCAGGGTTTTACTTCGAGTTGGGCGGAGCGGACCCCAAGAAATTTGCTGAGGCTTCCGCCACGGGAACACTGCTGCCCTCGAACCACTCTCCTCTGTTCGCGCCGGATGTGGATCCGGCGCTGCACACGGGGATCGAGGCGGAGGTGGCGGTGCTGAGGGACCTGTTGCAGGGGTCGGCGGAGGAGTTGAATAAGTCGATAGCAGGGAAGTGAGGGCGTTGCCCGGCATATGAGTGTCCAGAAGCAGCCTCAATCGCGCAGTACCTCCCACTCGCTTTAGTCGCTGGCCGGAGAAATAATATCTCCGAGAATTTC
>JBAVAV010000093.1:0-3690 GCA_049585895.1 Candidatus Sulfotelmatobacter sp.
GGCTGAGGTTCGCAACATCAATCCTGACTTTGCCCTCATCGAAAAACTGCATCCGGCGGGAGTGGCGATCACAGCGCCGAGCCGAGAAAAAGATGTGGACTTCGTCTCGCGTTATTTCGTACCCAGTTACGGCATTCCAGAGGATCCGGTGACGGGATCGATTCACTGTTCCCTGACCCCGTATTGGGCTGAGCGTCTCGGCAAAACGCATCTCCATGCGCGTCAGGTTTCATCGCGCGGCGGCGAGCTTCGGTGCGAACTGGCCGGCGAACGCGTCATCCTCACGGGCAATGCTGTACTTACCTTGCGGGGCTCGCTGCTGCTCTGAGACGTACACAACGCGACCGCCGATTCAGTTGACCAGTCCTTTTCTACTTAAGAACTCGTGCGCGACTTCCTTCACGTCGCGATGCTGTCCGTCGACGGCATAGTTCAGTTTTTGCATTTCTTCATTCGAAATTTTTCCCGCCAACCCCGCGAGCGCCTCGGCGATCTCTGGATGCCGTTGCAGAGTTTCCTGCCGAACCACCGGGACAGCTTCATAGGGCGGAAAATAGTGGCGGTCGTCTTCGAGCACAAATAAATCCAGCGCTGGAATCAAGCCGTCGGTCGCATTGCCGGCAGCTATATCGATCTGACGATCCCGCAGCGCTCGAGTCAGCAACCCAAGGTCCATTACGCGTGGAGGGGCGGCAAAGCGCAAGCCGTAAACTGCCGCCAAGCCCCGGAAACCGTCAGGGCGCTCCATGAACTCGTAGCCAAATCCGGCTCGCCACTGCGGCGCATACACTGCAGCCTGGGTCAAGGTCTTGAGATTCAGGCGGCGCATCTCCTCTCCACGAATCTCCATGGCGAAGGTGTCGTTGAAACCAAAACCCGGACCGAGGGTAAGACCAAAAAGACGTTCATACTCGCTTTTGACTTGCCGATAAACGGCAGCTTCGTCGCCGCCCGCCTTTTGCTTCAGAATGGCGGTCAGCGCGGTCCCGGTATATTCCGGATAAATGTCGATGCGTCCGGAGAGCACTCCCTGATGGCAGATGTAGGTCCCCGCCAGATAAAAACGGCGTTCCACCTTCAACTGCGAATGCGCCTCAATCTGCTGCGCTATGAGCTCGCCTAAAATCAGCGACTCGGTGAAGTTCTTCGAACCGATGACAATGCGATCGGAGCGCGAATACGAACAACTGGGCAGCAACGCGAGCGCGATGAGAATTACCGCGAGCCAAAACCACGATGGACTCTTCATTGTGGTCGCAGACGCTTCTCCAGCCAGCCCAAGCTAAGATCCGCCGACAGCGCCAATATTGCGGCCGGAATCGCTCCCGCCAAAATGAGCTGATTATTCACCATGGCCAGTCCCCGGAAGATGAACTCTCCGAGACCACCGGCGCCGATGGCGGCGGCGATCGTGGCGAGGCCCACAGAGATGACAACCGCAACCCGCACGCCGGAGAGAATCACGCTCATGGCCAGGGGCAGTTCTACTTCAAACAGGAGCTGCCGGTTGGTCAGCCCCATGCCGCGCCCGGCTTCGATCACGCCAGCGTCGACTCCGCGGATTCCCGTGTACGTGTTGCGGATCATGGGCAGCAGCGCGTAGAGAGTTAACGCGAGAATGGCCAAGCGGTCGGCGCGGTCGCCAAGCCAGGGCACGGGCAGAAGGAAGCCAAAGAGAGCGAGGCTGGGAATCGTTTGAATAATGTTGGCGGCGGCGAGTACCGGTTTATTCCAGCGAGGCCGGTGCGCGATGGCGATGCCCAGCGGTATTCCCACCAGCGCCGCCAGCATGGTAGAAACTCCAACCAGCCAGAGGTGCTCCAGGGTCAGTTCCAACACCTGGGCGCGGTTTTGGGAGATGAATTGAAAGAAGTTCATAACGGTGCTCTCTCGGCGGGCGAGTCCACACTGTTTGCGAAAGCTTTTGCGTAGGCGGCGGCCAACGGGTCGGTCGAGCGCATGAATTCTCGCGGCGAGAGAACGGTTACCAGGCTGCCGGCCTCCATCAGCGCGATACGAGAACCCAGTCGCAGCGCCTCGCGCAGGTCGTGAGTTACGAAGACCACCGTCTTGCTCAGGCGTCGCTGCAGGGCAAGAAATTCGTGTTGCAGTTCGTCACGGGTGAGAGGATCGAGCGCGCCAAAGGGTTCGTCCATCAGCAGAATTGCCGGATCAGCCGCCAGCGCCCGGGCCACGCCGACGCGCTGCCGCTGCCCGCCCGAAAGCTGGTGTGGATAACGCGAACTCAATTGTGCTTCGAGCCCCACCATCTGCAATAGTTCCTGCACGCGGGCTCGAATGCGGTCTGCCGACCAGCCCTCGAGTCTGGGGACGAGGGCGACGTTGCCTTCCACCGTGAAGTGGGGAAACAGGCCTACATCCTGAATGACGTAGCCAATGCCGCGCCGCAAAGTAATGACATCTCCGTTCCTGGTTGGCGCACCGTTCACGATCACTTCCCCGTTTGTGGGCGACAGCAGGCAATTCACCAGCTTCAACGTGGTGGTTTTTCCCGAGCCGCTGCGTCCAAGAAGCACCAGCGTTTCACCGCGCCGGACTGTCAGATTGAGGCCGGAAAGTACCTGCGGCCCACCCGGCACCGTATAAGAAACATTGCGGAACTCAATCATCGGGCCTTTGGCGGCATTCGTTTCCATGCTCGCCAAGCATACCGGATTCACAAACGTACGGCAGACCTGAGGCCCCTCAGGCTCTCTGGTGACTGTGGTGAGGAGCGGCACCCAGAGAGCCAATAGACGATCCAACGACACCCAACTACGATTTCAAATGGAATTCACTGTGGAATTTTAGTCTGGCTATGAGTGTGTCCATTCTTCGCAGCTCTGTTTGCTGGGCGCTGGCTGTCCTCTTTCCGCTCTCGCTTTCTGCGGCGGATGCAGGCTTGTCGGCGATGCTGCACAGCAAGGGTGGCGTGTGGATCAACGGCAGCGAGTCGCCGGAGTCTACTGCGATTTTCGCTGGCGATTCGCTGGAAACAAGATCCGGATCAGTTGCCACCCTCGACGTCGACGGCTCCTCGGTGTTGATCCAGCCGGAATCCCTGCTGAAATTCAACGGCGATTCTCTCACGCTCGAACATGGAAGCGTCCTGGTGAGCACTTCGAAATCAATGATCGTGTACGTAAAGTGCATTAAGGCCGTCCCTGTTTCGAACTCGTGGACACAATACCGGATCACCGATTTAAATGGAACCGTTCAAGTAGCCGCGATCAAGAGCGACGTGAACATAAACAAAGGTAATCGCTCCGAGAAACCATCGGACGAGAACGGCTCGCAGTCCGCCACCGTGCGTGAAGGTCAGCAGGGCGAGCGTAATGAATCCGAGGCTTGCGGTGCGGCCGACCTGCCCAAGGTTCCAGGCCACGTGCTCAATACGAAATGGATCGAGATCGGCGCGGCGGCGGGCGGCGGAGGTGTCTCCCTTTGTCTACTTCTTTGCAAGGGATCGAACCCGAAGAACGTGAGCCCTTCGCAACCCTGAAGCTTCCGATTGCTGCTCAACGACCCGCCGGGAGCTGGATCCGCCTCGCTTGACAATTCCGACCACTGCGCCCGCATAATCCATGTGCAGGCATATCCCACGCCGCAGGACGAAGTCTGGCAAGACGCACCCAAAAGGAGCATCTATGCAGGTTTCTCAGTGGCCGAATGCGGCCATCACCACTCTGC
>JBAVAV010000094.1:0-5291 GCA_049585895.1 Candidatus Sulfotelmatobacter sp.
TTCGAGGAGGTCGGAAACCGTGACACTGGCCTGCAGGAGCTTCGCAGGATCGGGAACGATGTGAAATTCGGGCTCCTGGCCACCCTGCACAATGACCCGTGCCACTCCGTCGAGGCGGTTGAGGCGAGGCTTGAGTTCGTAGGTAGCAATTTCCCAGAGTTGTGTTTGTGGAACCGAGTCGGACGTGACGCTGTAGCCGAGAATGGGGAAGCTGGCGAAGGTCATGCGATGCGCTTCCACCTTCGCGGTCGCAGGCAGGTCGCGTTGTGCGTTTGATAATGCCGCATTTACGTACTGCAATGTCTGGAACATATCCACGTTCCAGTCGAAGAACAGGTCAATCTCCGCCGATCCGCGGCTGGTGATGGAGCGTACCTGCTGCAGGCCGGGCACACTGTTCACCGCTTCTTCCAGAGGCCGCGTGACGGTGACCATCATCTGGTCGATTGGCATCACGCCGTTGTCCACGGCGATCAGGATACGAGGAAAATTGGTATCGGGAAAAACGGAAACCGGGATGCTGAAGGCGACGTAGGTTCCAAGAATGCTGAGCGTGATGATCAGGACGAGGATGGAACGAGAGTGGCGCGAAAACCAGTAGGAGCGTTCACCGTTGGTTGCAGTCATCGCTGCTACCTGGCGTCCTTTTCAGCTTCTTTTCCCGCAGGGGCTTGTCCGGTCTTATCGGATTCCGGCTTGTCGGAGTTCTGGACAGCTTCGACGCGAATCTTCGTATTGTCGGGCAAGCCATAGGCACCGGATGCGACTACCTGATCACCTTCGGCGAGGCCGTCGAGAATTTGTATCTGATCGCCCTGCCGGATTCCGGTCTTCACGGTCTTCTGGTGCGCTTTATCGTCGGCACCGGCAAGCATCACATAGCTGCTTCCGCCGGGCGCGGTGAGCACGGCTGCGGCTGGAATGACCACAGAATTTGGCACTGAACGCGCCAGCATAAAAATCTGCACGCTTGTTCCAGGGCGCAACCGTCCCTTCGGATTCTTAGCCTGTACCCAGACTTCGACCGTGGTGCTATTTGGATCAAGCGCGGGGCTGACGATCGTCACTGTCCCTTCGATAGGGGCGTCTTCGCTCGGAAGCGGGCCAGGAACGCCGCTCGCAACGGTGATCGTGGCCTTGTCGCCGAGCTTCAACAGGGTTGCCTGCTCCTGCGGAATATGGGCTCGCGCCACTACCGAGCTTGTATCCATGACAGTGAGTAACGGTGTTCCCGCAGCGGCCATTTCTCCGGGATACAAAGGACGGTCGGTGACGACGCCGTTGATCGGGCTGCGAATTTCTGAATAGTTTAACTGCGCCTGGGCGCCAAGATACTTGCCCTTAGCCGACTCCAACTGGCCGGCGGCGGCTTTGAGTTCCTGCTGCTTGCTCACGGCCATCAGGGCATCGAGGTGGCGCTGCGCAAGCTCATACTGATTTTGTGCCTGCGCGCGACTGACGCCCGCCTGATCGAGGTCTTTGCCCGGGAGGGCGCCTTGCTTGTATAGCTCCTGGCGGCTGTCGTATAGCTTTTGTTCCGCTTCCAGCGCCAGCTTGGCTGCCTGCGTATCCCCTTCCGCTTTCTGGATCTCCTCCGGCAAAGTGGACGCGGTTGCGATCACGTACGCAGCCTGCGCCTGATCGTAGGCTCCCTGATTGTCTTGAGCAGCGGCAGCCAGATCACGATTTTCTAATTTGGCAAGTAATTGTCCTTCATGAACCTTGCTACCGCGATTGACATAGAATTCTTTGATCGGCGCGCTGATCTTGGGAACAATTGCCGATTGAGCCAGGGGGAACAGTATGGCCTCGGAGGTTACTGTCTGTTGGATGGTTGCCTTTTTCACCCGAACGACCTGAACGCTCACTATGGGCTCCTCCGGCTTTTGTGCAGAGCAACCCAGCGCCCCCGCAAGAATCGGGACGGTTGAGCCCAGGGACAGGATAAGACGGAATCGCGCCATGCCGAGACGAACCCCACGACGGGATTGTCCCCGAACCCAAAATTGGCCCGGCAAGGCATTGGAGATATCGGGCAAGAATTCGTTCCCGGCCTGGATCATTCCTTTTAAAAGCTCCCCGTCAGCGTTTGCAGGTTCGCGAGGGAGACCTGGAAACGGGCCTGCCCATCATCATACGCATTGCGAGCCAGCGTCAGTGTATTTTGAGCATCCACCACCTCGAGAACCGTAGCTTCGCCCGCCTGGTATCGCAAAGTCGTTAAACGCAAACTGTCAGAGGCTAGTTCCGCAGTTTGACTTAGCGATTCGAGCTGGGCGCGGGATGTCTCGGTTTCGTCATAGAACGATCGCAAATCGGCCAGAAGGCGACGCTGTGCGAAGCTCACCTCGACACGGGCTTGTTGCCGCCGCAAGTCCGCCTGCTTCACTTTGCTATACCCGGCTCCCCAGTTCCATATCGGCAGTTGCAGGGTCGCAGTCGCCTCGTAGCCGAGGTTTCGAAACCCATTTCGATCGCGCACCGCGAATTGATTGGCGTCGATGCCGTAAAAATAGTCCAGGCTTAACGAAGGCAGCATGCCCGTCCACGCTACTTTCACTGCCTGGTCGGTTTGCCGCAGGGAGGCGAGCGCAACGCGAACTTCCGGATTGTTCTTCGTGGCGGCTGTCTGTACTTCGATGAAACCTGGCAGCGGGTCGGGCAGCCGCAAATCATCCACAACCGAGAAATTTTCTTCGAAATTCGGAAATAGCAACACGGCAAGGTCGAGGCGGCTCTTATTCATCGCCAGGAGAGCATCCTGCAGTACGCGCTGTTGCTGCTGATTCTGAATCTCGGCCTTGATTACGTCGGAACGTGCTACTTCGCCCCCATTCTGCAGCTTTCGGCTGATATCGAAAAAGCGATCCGCTTCCGAAGCTGCCTTCTGGGCGGTGGCATACTTGCGCTGCGCCACGACGTATCCGTAATAAGCATGAACCACGGTGACGACCAGGCCGCGCGCGGCAATCTCCGATTTGGCCCGCCACAGAGCCTCGGCCGCTTCTACCCGCCGATATTCCGACAACATGCCCGGCGAGAGCGCCTGGTGAACGTTGCCCTGTGCTATGTACTCGTGGACGCCGTTGTTGGCAATGAAGCGCCCGGAGGGAGCGGGCGTGAGAAAATTGGAAACACCTGTCCCCTGCGTGTAGATAAACTGCATATTGTAGTTGACGTTCGGCAGCAGTTGCGCGCGACTTTGTACTGTGTCCTGATGAGCCAGCCCTAGTTCCGTCAGCGCCGCCCGGAACTGCGGATCGTTGGTTTTGGCTCGCGCAAGAGCATCCTGCAGGGTTAGCACCAGCGGCGCTCGCCCGGCATCAGTATCCATGTTTGCTGCGGGCGTCAGGACTTGCCCGTTGACTTTAGAAGGAGCGGTTTGGGGCTGACTCTGGGCAGACCCCGGAGCGGCCAGCAAGATTCCCAGCAAGACGATTCTCGTTTGCCTCACAAATCCTCGACACATTGTTGTGAACATTGAGCCCCCAAGCAAAAATGCCAGCAGGTGATTTTAACGTGGGCCAAGGCCTGCGAACAGCCTAGCCAAGGCCGCCGGTTGCCGATTGCCACGATCCTGTCCCGCAGAAACTCCCGGGCAGATCTTCTCGGAAACTCACAATTTTGAATTCCTACCGGATCTGGCGACGTACTCCACCGAACATACCCCAAGAACCGCTCCGCATGGCACCAATCCCAGAGGGTTGTAGAGCACGCGCAGCATGTTTCATTCAATTTCGGACGGACTTAAAAATTATAAATCGGGCTTAAGCGACGCAACTACCAGGGCAGATGGAAGCAAAAAGGAATACAAGAAGAATACGTCTCAAAATTTATTCAATGGACTGCCGTAGACGTAAGTCGGGAATGTGGCCGGCACACTGCCGAGTGGCGTAATAGAGCTGTGCGCATTCATAATCGTGAGGTTGGTGCTGGCAGGAAGGAATGGGGTGGGCGGTGATTGCCCGCTGCCGAAGAGATAGTCGCTGGGCGGGTCGTTTGTCAGTCCCGACCCCGTGAACGGAGGCTGATAAGACGCTGTTGTATTGGGCGGTAGATCCTCATTCATTGCCACAGGGACCCCCTTGCCACCGGTCTGCCAGTTTGGCGCCGTCAGACTAGTAAAGTAAAGAGAAGTGGCAGGGCTGGTTTTGCAGCTATTGTTGGAGTTAAGCCCTTGGGTGGTCAAGACCTGAAACGCCTTGCTATCCGATCCGAACTGTCCATCTGTTCTCCAATAAGCATTTCCTTGAAAATTCTGATAAGTGTCATAGGCCTGCTTGCAAGAGTCGCTGCACCCGTTAACGACATAGAACGACGGCGTGCTGGTGCTGAGCCGGTCAAAATAAAAGATGTTGTTGGTGACATCCACCTGCTTTATGGGGCTGCTGGGGCAACCCTTCGGCCAGGGGCTTGCCTGCATAAGCATCCCCGAGTTTGCAAAAGCGAAAATATTGTTATTGAAAATGTTCTGTGCTTGTTTCGACGAGGCCAATCCTTGCGAAATATCGATTGCGAAACCGGAAAGGTTATATACGACGTTATTCGTGACTAAGACGTTCGCCGATTGTGCGTCAAGATATATGCCTGCGCCACCGTAGGCCGAACCGGATACGGCAACTCCGGCGGTGGTTGGGTTGTCGATGATATACGAGTCCGTTACGTTGTTGACGACGTTGCCGGTAATGGAGTTTCCCGTCCCGCTCGAACTGCCGTTCCCAACGTTGTAAAACAGCGCTCCTCCATCGGACGTGATGCCTTGCATGACATTTGAAATCAGGTTGTAGCTGGTGATGATACTGTTCCCGCTAACGCTTGCCCCGTTCTTCGTGGGACCGCAGCCGTTCTGACAGATAGAAATGCCGGCATGGTAACCATCCGTGATGGTGTTGTAGGAAAATTGGTTGTTGTTTCCATTGGCCTCCGCGATACCCTCACCATCCGCGAAAACCCGCGAGTAGCCCTGGATGAGGTTGTTCTGGGCGATGACGCCTTGCACCGCAGTCGCGGTTGTGTTGGCAGTGCTGGCAGTGTGGCCAACGCGGATTCCGCTGTCGCCAATGTCGTAGAGGATCGAGTTTTCGATCACCACACAGGATGGCGGGTTACTTCCGGAGCACGCCGGCGTCGCCGCAGTAGCGGCTGCTAGAATCCCAGACGCCGAAGTGTGGCGCACAGTCACCGTATTCAAAGTCACGAATTGGCAGTTTTCACAATCGATCGCTTGCGGAAGAGACATCTCTCCATTGACGTCATTGTTAAAGCCTATGGTGCTCGGGTAGAAGTTATCC
>JBAVAV010000095.1:0-8617 GCA_049585895.1 Candidatus Sulfotelmatobacter sp.
GGGCCACATCGACCACGACTTGGGCAACCTCACTCTCGGGCAGCGGCAGGTTGACGATGAGACCTACGCCGTAGTCTGCCTTGTCTTTCTCGCGGGCGTTGAGCGAAAGCCCCGGGATGAGAAATACAAGGGCTATCGCTGCGATTCGGACCCAGAGGGCGGCGCTACAACGAACCGGAAAACGCCCGTTGGGAGAAGGGAACGAGCACCTTTTGGCTGCAACAGCGCGGACGTTCACCGGTCGGGTACGCAAACCTGAACTCCCCCCGAAGTCGGCTCCTCCATACCCAGAACCTACTCGACTATTCACGATTCGCGCTCCGTGACTGCTGAGAGTCTTAATCTGGAGAGCCTGGCCTGTCAACTCCGGCCTGCCAATCACCCGGTATTCCAAACGGTCATACCCTGAGATCATACTTGTCAAAAATTTGTAAAAAAAAAGTTGCTTCGCCCCTTGAAGTTAAGCTCTGCAACGTAGTAGCATTTCGCCCCGGTAAGGTGGTAGGACCAATATTAAAAATTTGGGGATTGATGGGAAGCGCGAAGTAGGAGCAATTCGCGTATCAGGTGGTTGCTTTCCCCCGAATTGTGGTCGTCGGTTTCGCTTTAACAGAACTCGCTCAGGAGTGCAGACATGCATGTTCGGAGGCAGTCTCGTAGCCGCAAAAAGTTGCCGTTTGCGATGCCTTTCTTATCCGTCGCCCTGGCTTTGGTGTTCCTAGTCCTGAGCGCCAGCCAGTCAGCGAGTGCCCTGCCGGCTTTCGCCAGAAAATATGGCCTGCGTTGCTCAGCCTGTCACGAGTCTTGGCCGATGCTCAATTACTTTGGCCAAAAATTCAAAGACAACGGCTACCAACTCATGAATGATCGTGATGCCCCGATCTGGCAAAACCCCGGATATTGGCCGGTCACCTTTCGCATCCTTCCAATCTGGCACCGGGTTAGCACCGGCAAGGTCCTTGTGGATTCCGCCGCCGGGCCCAATTCTGCGATTACGAGGATTACCAGCTCAGGCTTTGACTTAAGCGGCCTCGACTTTCATACTGGCGGCACGCTCGAAAAGAATTTCTCGTTCTATGTGCTGCCGTCTTCGGACTCAACGGGTTCTTTCCACTTTGAAACGGTCATGGCACGGCTCGATAACCTGTTCGGCAGCCCGTGGCTTAACGTGAAGCTCGGCAAGTTTGAGCTCGACAATCTGCTTTCGGAAAAGCGCGTCCTCACGCTTACGGGTAACGGGGGCATCTACCAGCTCTATCATTTCATCCCGCAGGGCGATGGCAATGTCTTCGGCCAAATGGGAGACAACCAGCTCGGCGTTGAATTGATGGGCCACTCGTTCAATGACCGAACGCGTTACTCCGCGGCACTGTTGAGCTCCAATGACGGTACTACCCAGCTTCCCTATGGCAACGCCTATACAGGATTCTTCGCCGCCAGCCAAGCCTTCGACACCGGCAGGGCTGGGGTGCAGCGCATTGGGGCCTATGCCATGATCGGTCAAGCGCCGACTACCTTCCTCACCAGTGGCGGACCCAGCGGGGTAATTGCGGGCTCCGGCATCGGCAATAAATCCTTTAGCCGCGAAGGCTTCGTTGGACAATTCTATTTCGGTCAGCACATTGACCTTCAAGTCGTGACTCAGCATGGCCAGGATAGTGCTTGGTTTGGGCAAGGCTATGGCGATTTGATTGATGGGGTTGCCCCGAACAATAACACGACTGGGACAGTGCTGCCCGTAGGTTCGCAAGCCCCACGCTGGAACGGCGTCCTCATTGAGCCCCATTACGTCTACAGCCCGCAACTTATCTTCATCGGGCGCTATGAAACAATCCGGATGTCACAGCAGGCCAACGGGCCGAATTCGGCAGCTCCTTCTGCTTCGAACTTCGGCAATATCTCAAGCTATACCATCGGCTACCGCTACAACCCATTTATGACCAGTCGTGCCGGCTTCGCCTGGCACAATGAGTACAACTGGTTGCATCAGGACGGCACGGGGCCAACTCTTGGCCTGGCCAGCGCCAACATCAACACGAGCGAGTTACTGCTCGGCTTTGACTTTGACTTCTAGAGAGGATAGACATGCGGACAACATTGCGGAAGTGGTCGCTCTTGCTGGGCGTAGCTGCGGTTTTGGCACTCCCGCTGGCTTCATCGGCGCAGCTCTCGACCTACGACATCGACACGCGCCTGGGCACCGAAAGCCACATCGGGAATGTTACCGGTCATGCCAAAGACGCCAAGGCTGACTACCGCAGGTACTGCGTCGTTTGCCATGGCCCGCTCGGGGACGGCAATGGCGAAAGCTTTCCTTGGGTTGACCCCAAGCCCCGCGACTTTCAATTGGGCGTATTTAAGTGCCGCTCCACTCCGACCGGAACCTTGCCCACCGACCAGGATCTCTTCGACACCATCGCTCGCGGTCTCGACCGCTCCAACATGCCGCAATGGAGCACCTTCACCAAGCAGCAGCGCGCCGACCTCGTCGCCTGGGTGAAGCACTTCTCTCCGCGCTGGACAAACGAAAAACCGGGAACGCCGATCACGATTCCTCCCGAGCCGGAGGTTACGGCGGAGCGCATCAAAGCCGGTCGCGATGTGTTTGCGCGGGTGCAGTGCTGGAAGTGTCACGGCGTGCAAGGTATGGCAAATGGACCGTCAGCTGCGACTCTCGCCGACGATCTGGGCCGCCCTATCCAGCCCTTTAACTTTACCGACGGGACCCGGCCAAAATGCGGCGATACCGATCAGGACATTTACAAGATTTTCATGACCGGTCTGGACGGCACTCCAATGCCATCATTTGCCGACAACATCAAGCCCGATGAGGCATGGGATTTGGTTTTCTATCTGCGAACGTTTATGTCCCAGAAGAGCAAGGAAAAAGAGATGGCGAAACAACTCGCCCTGAAGCCGGTTGATCCAAATGCTCCGGCAGGACAACAATAGGGTTAGGAACTGGCATCGCCACCAAGCAGCTTCACCTCGCGGTTCCTAAGGGGAGGACTTTTTATGAGGAGTCGATACAATCTTGCGACTGTACTAGCGGCAGTAGTATTAGCTTGCTGTGGAGCGCTGATTTTGGGTCAGAAAGTCAGCGCTGCAGGAGAAGGCAAGATTACCGGCACGGTCAAACTTGACGGCGCAGCCCCCCACATGAAGGGCATCGACATGTCGAAGGACCCTTACTGCTCAAAGGCTCATGCCAATGATCCCGGTCACCTCGAAACCTATGTGGTTGGCGCCAGCGGAGGCCTGGAGAATGTGGTCCTGTACCTCTCCGAAGGCTACAGCGGCAACAAGACAGTATCCACCACTGTCCCGGTTTTCGATCAGAAAAATTGCATGTATACCCCTCACGTCTTAGCGCTCGACGTGAACCAGACTTTCAAAGTAACGACCAGCGATCAAACGGCCCATAACATCCACCCGAATCCCAACCCCATGACCGGCAATATCCCGTGGAATCAGTCTCAGCCGCCGGGGGCGCCACCGATCGAGAAGAGCTGGAAAGCTGCGGAGTTTATCGAAGTAAAATGCAACATCCATCCCTGGATGCACGGTTGGCATGCGGTGGTAAAAGGGCCCTATGCAACCACCGATGCGAGCGGCAACTACACCATCAACAACGTGCCGCCCGGAAACTACACTGTGACCGCATGGCAGGAAGCCGCCGGGACCCAAACTCAGAAAGTCACAGTGGCTGCTGGCTCGGCGGCAACCGCCAATTTCACCTTCAAGGCGAAGTAAGGAGAATCAGTCACAGAGCGCGGCGGGGCAATCGCGGTGGCTTTGAGCAAGCTGACGAGACCGGACGGGAAGTCCGGTCGGAGGGCAAAGCATCATGGCGAAATTATTTGCGCTCACTATCCTCGTAATCGCGATCCTTTCCGCGATTCCCATCGTGATGCACATGTGGCCCATGCCACAGGACATCTCCACCCACGGTCATATGATCGATGACCAGTACGCGGATACAATGCTGGAAGCCGGTATTTCGTTCCTGGCTTCTCAGTTCCTGTTGGCTTTCTTCATCTGGAAGTTCTCCAGCCCCAAGCCCGGCGCCAAGATTAAGAGGCTGCCCGGCGGCGCTACGGGATTGGTGATCGCTGCCATGCTGCTGGTGGGCACCGAGTGTTTGGCTTTGGGCGTGTTCGGGGTAAAGGCCTGGGCTGGCGTCTATTTCACCCCGCCCGCAGCCAATGCTCTGCCGGTTCAGGTCCAGGCGGGACAGTTCGCATTTTATTTCCGCTATCCTGGGCCGGACGGAAAGTTCGGTCCACTGCACGCTGAACAGATCAGTGAGGCCAATGCGAATTTTTTTGGTCTAGATACCCAGAACGACCAGGATTCCAAAGACGACATCGTGACCGCTGAGATGGCCATTCCTGTGAACCGGGAGATTCACCTGCTGATGCATGCCAAGGACGTGGGACACTCCTTCTATGTTCCCGAGCTGCGAATCCAGCAGGATTTCGTCCCGGGACTGGATCTATCGGTTCATTTCACGGCCACGAAAATCGGCAAGTACGAAATTGTCTGTACCCAGCTCTGTGGCCTCGGGCACTACAACATGAAGGCCTACCTCGAGGTGAAGTCTCAGGAAGACTACGACAACTGGATTAAACAACAGGCGGCGCTGCAGTAGCTGTCATCGATGCAGCATCTGGACAATGCATCTCGTTTGAGGTGAGCACAATGCACGATATGTCCGCACATGCGGTGGTTCACGGAGCTCCCACCAGCTTCATTCGTAAGCATGTCTTCAGCCTTGACCATAAAGTGATCGGCAAGCAGTACTACGCACTGGCATTGCTTGCCGCCCTGATTGGAATGTTCCTTTCATGGCTCATGCGCATCCATCTGGGCTTCGGCAGTTTCGCGATCCCTGGCCTGCACCTCCTTTCCAGTACTGGTGCGCCGGGCAACGTGATGACCCCTGAGTACTACCTGCAACTGATGACCATGCACGGGACGATCATGGTCTTCTTTGTGCTCACTACCGCCCCTTTTGCCGCGTTCGGCAATTTCTTCCTGCCCATCCAGACGGGCGCCGAAGATATGCCGTTCCCGCATTTCAACATGATGTCGTTCTGGGTCACGTTCGTGGCCTTCTGGGTTCTGGTCGCGTCGTTCTTTACCGGCAGTGGGCCAACTCTGGGTGGCTGGACGCAATACGCCCCCTTGAGCGCTATCGGCGACGTTGGCGGCCCCGGCCAGGGTCTCGGTGTGGTTCTGTGGGCAACTTCGATCGCCCTTTTCTGCGTCGGCCAGTTGCTGGGTGCTTTGAACTTCATTACCACCACCCTCGACATGCGCTGCAAAGGCATGTCCCTGATGCGTCTCCCGCTCACCGCCTGGGCCTGGTTCATCACTTCAGTCATGGGCTTGACTGCGTTTGCTGTCCTGATGCCTGCCTGCATCCTGCTGATTCTCGATCACGTTGCCGGAACCAGTTTCTTCGTCTCTTCCAACGAGGTCATCAACGACCATGTCTTGCCGCATTCCGGCGGATCGACCTTGCTGTGGCAGCATTTGTTCTGGTTCTTTGGGCATCCCGAGGTCTATATCGCCATCGTCCCCGGCATGGGCATTGTTTCGCACATTCTTATTACGAACATGCGCAAGCCGATGCTCAGTCATAAAGTGCTGATTTATTCCATGGGAGCCCTGGCCGTGCTCAGCTACATGGTCTACGGCCACCACATGTTCGTCAGCGGGATGAATCCCACCTCTTCGCTCGCCTTCTCCTTCCCCACGCTCGTGATCACCATCCCATCCACGATCATCGTGCTGATCTGGCTGGGCAGCCTCTATGGCGCCAAGTTGCGAATCAACTCGGCATCGCTCTTTGCGTTGGGCTTCGTTTCCATGTTCATTAGCGGCGGGGTCAGCGGATTCTTCCTGGCTCAGCCTTCGATCGACATCATGTTACACGCCACCTATTTTGTGGTCGGCCACTTCCACCTGGTGATGGGAGTCGCCGCCATGTTCGGCATCTTCGCCGGAACTTACTTCTGGTTCCCCAAGATGGCCGGCCGCATGATGAACGAGACTCTGGGCAAGGTCCATTTCTGGATGAGCTTCGTGGGTGCATACTGCATCTTCATGCCGTTCCACTACCTGGGGATCGCCGGCAACGTGCGCCGCTACCAGGCCTTCACCGACGATTACCTTATCCCGCTTATCCCCGTGCATAAGTTCATCACCATCGCGGCACTATTTACGGGCTTCGCGCAATTGATTTTCGTTTACAACCTCATCTACAGCCGGTTCAAGGGTGCAATCCCGCCGAACGACAATCCGTGGGAAGGCACTTCGCTGGAATGGAGCACGGCCACGCCTCCGCCTCACAACAACTTTGGCGACAAGATGCCCGTGGTTTACCACGATCCTTACCAGTACAGCGTCGAAGGTGCTAGCGCCGACTATGTAATGCAAACCTCGCCGGAGCAACTTAAGAACGCGCCCGACGAAAAGTAATAAAGCAATTTCGAGCACGGCACAGAGTTTCAGCAAGGGAGTGTCAGCAGTATGGCGACCACGATCCACGAACCGCCGACGATCGAGCAGGAACGCTTGCCAAGCCAGGGCTCCGGGAACGGAGGCTGGCGGAATCTGGTTCCTGCCGGCGGAGACTTGCGCCGGGTCAAGGACTCCTCTCCTCCTCCCGCGAGCACTGGCATCTGGGTAGTCTTGGCGGCCATCACCATGAGCTTTGCCGCCTTCACCAGTGCTTTGATCGTTCGCCAGGGGACTGTGCCTTTGCAGCACATCACTTTACCCCCTGTGCTTTACCTGAACACGCTGGTGATCATCGGAAGCAGCGTCACGCTGGAAATAGCGCGCCGCCGGATTGCGAGCTCCATGGGCGGGGTAAGGGATCAAGCGGCCAGCCCTGCGGGGTGGCTGTACGTAACGCTCTTCTTAGGGCTGCTCTTTGTTGCCGGGCAAACTTTTGCCTGGATTCAACTCAAATCCCAGGGATTCGGACTCGCCACCAACATCAGCTACTCGTTCTTCTACGTCCTGACCGTGGCCCACGCTTTGCACGTGTTCGGGGGGCTCGGCGGCCTGGTCCGCGTGATTGCGAAACTGAATAAGTCCGTCCTGCGACGAAGCACCCTGGACGCCACTTCGCGTTACTGGCATTTCATGGGCGTGCTGTGGCTGTATCTGCTTTTGCTGCTTTGGATGAAGCTCTGAACAACGAAGGCTCGAACCCAGTCAAAGGTAGGAGGCAATGTGAGCCAGGCCGATCTTACGATGCACGGGCATTCCGCCACCATGGCCGAGCCCGCATTCTCGATCCCCGCAAAAAAGATGGCGATGTGGCTGTTCATCATCGCGGACACCGCCACCTTCGCCGGTTGTCTGGTCGCCTACGGATTTATCCGCAACAGCACTCCCAACTGGCCCAGACCTTTTCACGGCATTACCAATGTCGCGGTGATGACCCTTGTTCTCCTCACCAGCAGTTTGACCATGCTCTTTGCAGTACGGCATGCTCAACTAGGCGACAAAGCCAAGGCTTTCCGTTGGACAATGATTACCGCCCTCTGCGGAATCATGTTCGCCGTGCTCCACATTAAGGAATGGATGGGAATGATCGGCGAAGGAGCGACCCTGTTCCACAATCCCTGGGGCACGCCTCTGTTCAGTTCATTATTTTTCAGCATCACCGGCTTGCACCTGCTGCACGTAACCGGCGGCGTGGTTGCTTTGATAGCCGTGGCGTTGCGCTACCAGGGCGGACGCTACAAAGCCGACGACCTCGAAATCACGGGACTCTACTGGCACTTTGTGGATCTGGTTTGGATGTTCGTGGTGCCGCTGGTCTATCTTATGAATTTAGCTCATTGAGATGGAAAGAGGCAGGAGCAAATATGACTACCGCCGAAGCGCATAAGAGCAGTGGAATGGGAAAAGACCTGATCGTCTATGTCTGCATACTGGCCCTGGCAGGGCTACAGTTCGTCATCGCCTATCAGGATATTAGCGGGTCCCAGATGTTTGTGCGCATGCTGTCCGTCGCCGTCATCGAGGCTGCGCTGGCGCTTTTGTTCTTCATGCACTTGTCGGAGAATCGCGGGCTAATGTGGTTCGTCCTGATTTTCACGGTTGGCGTGATATTGGGAATGCAATATGGATGGACTGACAGCTTCCGCCTTACCAATGGAGTACCATGGGCGAAGTAGTCGAAGCAACCATGAAGCCCTGGAAACCAATCGCGATTTTGGGCGTCGCGCTGGTGGGACTAATCATCTTGCTGGCGCCCGTCCCCGCCTTCGCCCAGAGTTGCGCGCTGTGCTATACCCAGGCCGCAGGCTCGGGCTCGAGAATGATTCAGGCCTTGAAGAGCGGCATCCTGATCCTCATCGTTCCGCCAACCTTCATGAGCGTCGGCCTGATCTTCGTCTGCTATCGCAAACGCAACCAAACTAGAGATGAGGGTGCCGACGAATCAAACCGCAATTGGCAGGACGAAGACGCAGACGTCTTCCCATCCGAGGATTGGTAGCAACGTCCGTGGGAAGCATTTCTGCAATGCCCTCACTTCTTGTAAACCACCCCGCCTTTCATCACGAATGAGACATTCTGCAATGTGCTGAGG
>JBAVAV010000096.1:0-3224 GCA_049585895.1 Candidatus Sulfotelmatobacter sp.
GACTTGATCTTAGGCGATTTTCATTATGGCGGTAGAGTATTCTGGCCTGCATTCTTTATTTGCAGGCGTTTAACATGAGGCAGCAGAGTGCCTGGGGACTCGTCTGCAATTCAAATCCGGTCTTTGTAAGGTGATCACCCGATGGTTCAGGCTAAAAGAGCGCTGTGTACTGGTTCTGGATATTGCAAGCACTCTTCATGATAGGAGAAACTTTATGAATAAGGATCAAGTTTCGGGCAAGGTGGATCAAGCGGTAGGAAAAGTGAAGCAGAGCGTGGGCGAAGCGGTCGGCAACCAGAATTTAGCTAATAAGGGAGTAGTGGATCAAACCAAAGGTGCGGTGAAGGAAACCTGGGGCAATGCGAAAGATGCTGCCGAGCAGATTAAGCAATCGCACAAAGACGCGGCCGCAGACAAAGCTAACGAAACCCGAGGCAAATTCAGCCAGTCCGTCGAAGATACGAAGAACAAGGTGAAAGATAAAATCGAGGACTTAAAAGAACGCCATTCAGCGTAACGTTTCACCCCGGCCTCAGAACCACTCTTCAGTGCGAACATTTCTGCCGGGTCACCGCAAAACTCGTAGCCGAATTCAGTCATAGTCGAACTTAAGGAGGCAGTCCATATGCATCAATCGGTAGTGCCGCGCCCGGTCCTCGAGCGTTCCACCACACCAGCAGAGCTTCCCGTCAGAAATGAGGCACACTCTTCGGGTGTTTCCTGGGCGGCAGTAATAGGCGGAGCTTTCGTCTCTGCCTCACTGGCGCTAATTCTTCTCACGCTGGGCACCGGGCTGGGATTTTCTTCCGTATCACCATGGTCAAACTCTGGGGTAACAGCTTCCACGGTCGGTAGGGGTGCCATTTTGTGGCTGATCGTTACGCAAATCATCGCATCTGCTCTGGGTGGATATCTGGCGGGCCGTCTGCGCACCAAGTGGATCAATGTCCATACCGACGAAGTCTATTTCCGGGACACAGCTCACGGCTTTATGGTTTGGGCCGTCAGCATGGTCATCACCGCGGTCCTCCTAGCCTCAGCCGCGACCTCTTTCGCAGGCAGAGCGGCGCAACGCACGTCGAATGAAACGACGGCGGCAACTGGGGATGCTGTTGTCAGCCCCAATGCCTACTACGTAGACACCTTGTTACGTGCGAACGGGTCGGCTGCGATCGCCAATGACGCTACGGAGCGGAGCGAAGTATCAAGAACGTTCGTCCATGCACTAGGCCAAGGCTCTCTCGCTCCGGAAGACAGCGCGTATTTGACCCAGGTGGTCTCGACGCGAACTGGAATGAATCAGGCGGATGCCCAGAAACGAGTGTCCGATGTCTTTGAGCGGGCCCAGCAAACGGCCGATGCCACACGAAAGGCGATTGCACACTTGTCGCTGTGGCTTTTTGTGGCTTTATTGAGCGGTGCGTTCTGCGCGAGCTATGCCGGGACATTCGGCGGCAGGCAACGTGATCGCGTATAACGAGTCGAAACTGTAACCAGATCGAAGAACGGGCGTTCAAACAAGGAGGCTTTCGATGCGATCAATATTGCTTCTGCTACTCGGCGTGCCGATTCCTATCGTGATTTTAATCGCGCTTTTAAGCCATTAACCGGCGATAGGTCGGAACCGTTTACTCAGATAGATAAAGGAGCAGGGGACATCGATTCCCTGCTCCTTTTCGTGTGGCACAAAAATGAACCTACGCAGCCTCGCGCTCCCAGATCTTTCCATTGCGCGCTGAGTTAATGAAGACTCCAATGCCTTTCGCAGTGCCAAGATCAACGACGCCAACTTCCCCTGTGATTTGGGACTTCTTAGCCAGCCCGGCTGCGCCGGCAAGGCCAATCGCTTTGAGATGCCGGCAAGCATCCATAAGAAAGGCAACGCCGTCCGGATCTGCGCTCAGCGCCTTGTCTCCGGCCGGTCCCGCGAGAACCGCAACCGCATCGAACATGACCGAAGGCGATCCGCGAAGGGCCGCTTCAGCCACATGCTTCGCTCCGCCGGAATCCTTCACCCCGCCGACCTTAGGCGCGATAATTGCCGCAGTTGCGCCTTCTTTCTTAATGGCCTCGACGAGTGCAGTCTTCGTTTTGGAGTTGAAGCCATCCGCCAGAAGAACACCCACTTTCCGGCCTTTTAACGTCGGTTCATATTTGCCATAGAGGCGAAGCGCGGGACTTGGAGCAAGGTTAATCGGCCTTGCAGCCGGAGTTATCGCAGCCGCTCTGCCCGACATTCCCATCGCTTCCGCGACGGTGTTTCCCAGGCCACTGTCGATGATGTTGAGATGTCCCAGCATCTTTTCCCGAATTGCCGGGATGTCCACTTTACTCAGTTCAAAGGTCAACGCCTGGCCAATGTGTTTTTGTTCCTGGGGGGTTACCGACCGATAAAACAACCGCGCCTGCGAGTAGTGATCTCTAAAGGATTCCGCCCGCAACCGGACCTTAGTTCCTTCGGTCGCATTCGGCGCCGTACGGAACCCGGCAGGAGACTCCCGTGGTCCGTCCGGCTCGATAGAATTCGGTTCGTAGTTTGCGCGTCCCTTGTGAACCTCCATCTGCATATGGGCATCGCGCTGGAGATTTGCAAACGGGCACTTCGGACGGTTGATGGGAAGCTCATGAAAGTTGGGTGATCCCAGGCGGCTGAGCTGAGTATCGAGATAGGAAAACAGCCGGCCTTGCAGCAGCGGATCTTCGCTGAAATCAATGCCGGGAACGATGTGGCTGGGACAAAAGGCGACCTGCTCGGTTTCGGCGAAGAAGTTGTCGGGATTCCGATCCAGCACCATCTTACCGACCATCTCGATCGGCACGGTCTCCTCGGGAATAAGTTTTGTGGCATCGAGAACATCGAACGGCAGCTTGTCGGCTGTTTTCTGATCGATGATCTGGAATCCGAATTCGAACTCAGGAAAATTACCGCTTGCGATGGCCTCAAACAAATCTCGGCGATGAAAATCCGGATCGGCGCCGCTGATCTTTACCGCCTCGTCCCACAGCACAGCCGCGGTTCCCAATACCGGCCGCCAGTGAAACTTAACGAAGTTCGTCTTTCCGGAAGCGTTCACCAGACGGAAAGTGTTCACGCCGAAACCTTCTATCATGCGCAGGGAACGCGGAATAGCACGGTCTGACATCGCCCACATAATCATGTGCAGCGACTCCGGCATAAGTGAAATGAAGTCCCAGAAAGTATCGTGCGCGCTGCCCGCTTGAGG
>JBAVAV010000097.1:0-2261 GCA_049585895.1 Candidatus Sulfotelmatobacter sp.
AGCCAAGATGGTGGAGAGCGCGATCGCGCAGGCAGAATCGGTCGCCGGACGCAGCGGCTCTATTTCCTCCAGTGTCATCGCTGCGATTCAGGAATCCGCGATCAAGATGTTTGACGCGCGTCACGGCGGATTCGGACAGGCGCCGAAGTTCCCACATCCTTCGGCGCTGGATTTGTTAATCGAACAGTATGCGCGCACCAGTGACGAACAACCTCGCAACGTCATCGTGACCACGCTTGAGCACATGGCCAACGGCGGCGTTTATGACCAGCTTGCCGGAGGATTTCATCGCTATTCGGTGGACGAACGCTGGGTGGTGCCGCACTTCGAGAAAATGTGTTACGACAACTCGGAGCTGCTGAAGAATTACGTGCATGCCTATCAGGCGACAGGCTCGGAGTTTTTCGCGAGCGTGGCGCGCGACATCATCCGCTGGATGGACGAGTGGCTCAGCGACCGCGAGCGCGGCGGCTTCTACGCTTCGCAGGACGCTGACATTTCCATGGAGGACGACGGTGACTATTTCACCTGGACCCTTGACGAAGCCCGCGCCGTCCTCACCGAAGAAGAATCGCAGGTTGCAGCGCTGCACTACGACATCAATGAGGTTGGCGAGATGCACCACAACCCGGCGAAGAACGTGTTGTATGTGCGGGCGCCCATCGAAGAGATCGCCCGCCGTATGAATCTGGCGCCGGAACGCGTGACTGAGCTGCTCTCTTCCGCAAAGAAAAAGATGTATGCGGCGCGGCTGCAGCGGCCTACGCCGTACGTCGACAAGACGGTTTACGTGGGCTGGAACAGTTTGTGCGTCTCGGCTTACCTGGAGGCTGCGAAGGTGCTTGGGTTGGACGAGCCGCGCCGGTTCGCGCTGAGGTCACTGGATCGGGTGCTGGCGGAAGCCTGGAAACCGCGGCGAGAGGAATCAAAACCCGCGGGCGAGGACCACTTCGACGCCCGCTCAGGGCAGGCCCGCGCGGCACGGCTTCTGCATGTCGTTGCTTACTCAGACGCGAAAGCCGAGCACCGCGAAGTCTCCGGGTTCCTTGAGGACTACGCTTTTACCGCGTTGGCGTGCCTTGACGCTTACGAGGCGACCGCCGATCTGAGCTATTTCAAATTCGCTCACGCCATTGGCGATACGATGATCGCAAAATTCTTCGACGCGACATCGGGCGGCTTCTTCGACAGCGAACCGGCGCTTCCGGGCGAGAGTCTCGGCGTGCTCTCAACCCGGCGCAAGCCGGTGCAGGATTCGCCCACGCCGGCGGGGAATCCCATGGCAGCAATCGCGCTGCTGCGGCTGCATCAGTATTCCGGAGACGCCGCCTACCACGACAAAGCCGAACAAACTCTGGAGACCTTTGCCGGGCTCGCCGATCAGTACGGCATCTTTGCCGCGACTTATGGTATTGCGGTCGCGCATTTTCTTCAGCCGCGCGTGCAGGTGGTCGTGATCGCGCAGGGTGCCGACGATGCCGCAGCCGCCGAACTGTTTGCCGCGGGCGCGTCGGGTTTCAGCTTCGGCAAGAGCGTGCTGCGTTTGAGCGCCAACGAAGCTGTCGCTGCAAATCTTCCCCCGCCTTTGGCTGCTACCATTCCTCACCTGCCCGGCCTAACTTCCGGAGAGACTTTCGCGGTGCTCTGTTCGGGATTCTCCTGCCAGCCGCCTGTAAGGGATGCCGACGAACTCAAACGGGCGGTGCAGCTTGCTCGGAAAAGAACAGCTGAGGAAAAGCCGGTGCCGTAAATGAATGAAGGCTGACGGGGTATGAGGTTCCGTCAGCCCGAAGATTGCGAGCCCATAGTGTTCGGCCCTGGGGCCCATGTTACCGCTGGTTACCTTAGTGCCCTTGCGTCCACGTCCGGTACCAGGCTATTTACTTCATGTACTGCAGGTGTGGCCGTGCCGGTGCGCACTTCTCACCACCCTTCGGCGGCGGGCACAACGGAATCGGACCTCCATCCAAGGCGGGAACCTGAGGAATGGCGGCCGCTACGTACGTGCCCACGAGTCCGACCATCAGGATCGAAATCCTGATTAGGCGTTTCATGGTGTTTTCTCCTTCCTCACAGCTAAAGTTGCAAGAATCTGCACTATTACTGTGGCATCGGATTATACGGCACCTTGTCAAGCCCGTGGGCCCGGGAGTGCTTGGCGAGGCAGGAACAGCCTCCTTCAGCAGAAGTAACGTCAGCTGGCGGCATCTGAAGGCTGCCAATTCTACAGCGTTATAGCCGAACAATGAAAAGTATTACTT
>JBAVAV010000098.1:0-1504 GCA_049585895.1 Candidatus Sulfotelmatobacter sp.
TTTCTTGAGATTGTTCTGGAGGAGGTTTTGGCGTATTTGATAAGTAGTAACGTAAGACAGCAAAGGCTATTGCAGCAAGTGCTGCGACAATCCCTATAGGTTTAGCATATTGAACAACGGTTTGAGTAGCCGAATGACAAGAGAATGGGAGAATTCGTGCAATCTGCATACTAAACTTTTTAAAATGTAATAAGGTTATACATTGTCAATTATATTGATTTCTATCAATATAAACAATGTTGTTTCAAATGATTGTTTGTAAAACGTTCCAGCTCAAAGTTGGGCTACAAGGACTGCTCCCATTAAAGAAAAAACTTGCCTTCTTTTTTCACAAAGAAAAGAATAGTCATTCAAAAAATTTATCGTCTAGACGGAAGGTGTGTTGCATAACTCTCTAGGGGATAATTTCTAAAAAGAGTTCTTGATAAAAGAAAATGCATGGGTTTACGCTACTCGGCGACCAAACCTTGAGGCGGCCCATGCATCATCACAAACGTGACTGGCATAACTATAACAAACAACTGGTAAATCGAGGCAAGATCCATTTTTGGGTTAAGCCAAATACTGTATGGAAAAGCCCTAAACAAAAGAAAAATGGCCATCCCTTTGTCTATGCAGATGAAGCGATTAAAGCGATGCTCTATATCCGCTTTAAATTCCATCTATCACTAAGAGAGCTAGAGGGCTTTTTTATCTCGCTGATGAAGATCAAGCAAGAAAGCAAAAAAGTCCCCTGTTACACGCAAGTCTGCCGAAGAATGAAAAACCTGTCTTTACCGCAAAAGCTCCTAGAGAAAAAAGGGGTGACCGATATCGTCTTAGATACAACCGGGCTTAAAACCTATGGAGCTGGGGAATGGAGAGCCAAGAAATACGGAGGAAAAGCCAGGTGGAGGAAACTCCACCTGGCTATGGATTTTAAGACTGGGAAACTAATATTAGCAGAAGCAACGGATGAACATAAGCATGACACGACATACGTAGAAAAAGCGCTTAAAGAAGCAAATCCAAGAAAAGGAAAAATCCTTATAGATGGAATAGCAGACAGCCAGAGATGCTATGAGCTAGCCCAGAAGCACAATAAGGAGCTGATCACCCCACCGAAGAAAGGAGCGATCTTAAGAGAAGAGCCCTGCTATAAGAAACGGAATGAAGCAGTACAAGTGATCCGAGGACTAGGAGGAGATAGACTAGCCAGATCAATCTGGGGGAAGTTAGTAGGCTACAATAGAAGAGTCGAAATAGAGAGTATGATAGCCAGATGGAAAAAGCTGTATGGAGGAGAACTAAGAAGCCATACAGAAGAACGAATAATCAAAGAAGTGAAAATCAAAGCCTTTATGATCAATAAAATGATAGGACAAGGAGGAGCTGCCTAAAAAACTAGCTGGCCAAGGAAATACCGTTAGGAACTAGGGGGGGTTATGCAACAAGCCTGCGTGTGTCATATCTTCCTTTAAATGTTTTAATTATTTGTAATAATAATTATACAGTAATTATTTGT
>JBAVAV010000099.1:0-4906 GCA_049585895.1 Candidatus Sulfotelmatobacter sp.
GCCTTCTCTTGTGCCTCCAAGCCTCGGGCTTCCAGCGCCTTGCGATAGGCATGGCTGCTGACCGTGGCCTCCGTTCCGATGACCACCACTTTCCGATTCTTGCTGGCGGAGGCCGCTGCTAGGGCACCCGGTTCCACCACGCCAACCACGGGGACGCGAGATGTGGCGGTGATGCGATCCAGCGCCAGCGCGGTCGCCGTGTTGCAGGCAATTACTAACAACTCCGCGCCCTGCGCTTCCAGATAGTGCGCGGCTTCCACGGCGTAGCGGGCCACAGTTTCCACTGACTTGGAACCGTAAGGCAGGCGTGCCGTATCACCAAAATAGGCGTAGTCAGAATTGGGGATGGCTTCAAGTAAAGCTTTAAGAACGGTGAGCCCGCCGAAACCGGAATCGAATACGCCGATGGTGGGACGCTGTGAGGTCACCTTACGCGAGATCTAGGCGCCTCAACTCCGAGCGCTTGAGCTGTACGTTCGGAATGACACCGTCTCCCTTTTCGACAAGTTCTCTAAGAGTGTTGTCTACTACTTCTCGCCGGATGCCTATCCTCCGTTCGAGAAACTCCCTTAATTGTTCTCTGCCTTGCACTCGAACGGTCGGGACGGCACCTCCGGGTCCTGAATACGGAGTATAGATCACGAGATACTGCTGTTCCGCACCTCCTCGCGGCTCAGATTGCATAATGTCAATTGAGCCGCTGTAGACATGGGCATCCTCCACAAAGTTTCCCGCAATCTGCTCATTGACCACCCTGAAGGCCTCTTGAGGAACAGCCCTGCTCTCCCTTTCCAAGGACTTCAGTACTCTGTCGTTCGGGCTCCTCAGAAATATTCGCCTGAGTGGAATGTCATCGAATATCCCCTCTCTCTGCAACGCTTTGTTTACTTCACCGTAGGCCGCAAGCGGACCTTTGGTGTCCACGAGAGGGGTTGCTACCATGAACTGCCACTCTTGCAACTGGGGAATGAACGCCCAAAGATAAACGGTTACGGGTATCGACGCTCGCGTAAGGGCGGCGACGATTCTTCGACCGATCTCAATGTCGTTGTTCACCAACGTTGCCGTAACCATTGCATCACTCCGTTCCTGCCTGCAACCGCACGATACAGATCCCTAGCATTCAGACCGGTCACCGCGTATCTACTGTTGATGTTCCAATCCTTGACCACATCCCACTCATTGTTGAACGAGACGTTTCTTCGCCTGTCGGTATCTAATGCCGTTTGAAGCTTTGCCGCACCTATTAGTTTAACCAAGTCATGCGTGTAAATGTCCTTAATAGCACTCTGATTCGGAGGAAAGTCGTGTCGCTGGGTGTTCTTGGCGATGCAGGCCTTCACGGCACATTCGACTGCGAGTCCAGTCAAGTAGTATGCACCCTCCACGTTTCCGCTTCGCATCAGAGCACGGGCGTCGCTCAGCCTAATTCTTGCGAGTTGTTGGAATTCCCGTCGCGTCTCTGCCATACAGCTAGCGCGTAGAGGTTGAAGACGAGTCTAACGCAAACTTGAGGGCTGGCCTAGAACCGCAGCACGGTCCCGGCGGAATAGCCGCGCCGTGTGGACAGGTGCGCGGATGGCCGAGGAAGGTGCAGATCTTATCGGTGGCTTCGGGAGAAAGAATATGTTCGAACTTGCAGGCTTGCTGCTCGATTTCCGATTCGCTGTCCATGGCCAGGCTGTCGGTAAAAAGGCGTTCCGCCAGCCGGTGGCGGCGAATGATGCTGCTGGCGCGTTCGCGGCCGCGAGGGGTCAGTTCGACGATCATGGTGCCGTCGCCTGTAGATGCCGCCACGGGTTTCAGCGCGTCGTGGCAGGGATTCGAAAACGGTTTGTGATCATGGGGCTGGGGCGGATGCGGTGAAGCGGCGACCAATCCCAGTTCCATCATTCTCTCGATGGCGAGGCTTACCGGTAAAGCGCCGTGCACCTCCATGCGCTCTACTTCCGCAATCTCGCCATGCTCCGCCAGCACCCAGAGTTCTTCCAGGACCTCGTCGAGTTGTTCCTCGTCGGCCATGGAAAAGATCTCCTGCGAAGCGATCTTGCCGTGGTGCAACTCGATGCGGCGGTCGGCGAGACGCGCGACTACCGGGTCGTGCGTGACCATCACGATGGTGCGGCCTTGCTGGTGGAACTCGCGCAGCAGCCGTAGAACGATTTCTTCGTTCTGCGCGTCCAGATTGCCTGTGGGTTCGTCGGCCAGGATGATTTTCGGATCGTTGATCAACGCCCGCGCAATGCAGACGCGCTGCTGCTCGCCGCCGGAAAGCTGCGAGGGCAAGTGGCGCGCCCGGTTGCCGAGGCCGACTCGGGTGAGAGCGTCGAGCGCCTCTTTTTCGTCCGTCATGCTGTGAAAATACTGCGCCAGCATGACATTCTCGACGGCAGTCAGAAAAGGGATCAGGTGAAACTGCTGAAAGATGAATCCAATTTTCTCCGCGCGCACGCGGTTTAGCTCGCTGGAAGAGATCCCCGCCACATTCTGGCCGTCCAGCCAGATTTCTCCGGAAGTCGGGCGATCCAGGCAGCCAATCAGGTTGACGAGCGTCGACTTTCCCGAACCCGATGGGCCCATGACAGAAAGCCATTCGCCGGCCGCAACCTCCAGAGAAATATGGTCGAGGGCATGAATGGACCCAATCTCTGTTTCTTTGCCACCGCCATTCACACTTTCGTTACCGGCGTCTTCGGAAGAGTGCAGCTTGGCGGGGTAGAGTTTGGTCACGTCCTTAATCTGAATCACTTCACTCCCCCCTCAAAATGACCGCGGGCTGCACCCGCCGCAACAGCCAGATGGGCAGAACAGCCGAAATCAACGTCACTGCAATGCTACCAGCCAGCACAAGCGGTAGCACACCGAAACGAGGCATGACGGGAGAATGAAAGTTGACCCGCCCGATCCAGGCTGCGATGCCCACGCCGATGAGGAAGCCAAAGAGAGCGCCGGCTGCGCCCACGGCCGCGGCTTCAGCGGCAAAGAAGCCATTCAGCAGCCGTTCGGAGGCGCCCAGCGCTTTCATAATGGCGAAATCTCGCCGCCGGTCGAATACCCATCCCATCAACGTGGAGAGCACGCAAAGTGCAGCCGTCAAAATGATAAGCGCAGACGCCGCCAGCAGCGTAGAGCGAGTTTTGCCGAGCACGCGTGCCTCGCCCTCCACGATCTGGCGCACCGGTCGCACATCGGCGGTGGGCAGCGCTTGCGCCAGCTGATTCATGATGGCAATGACTTCCTCTGGAGAGCCGTTGGCGGCGACTTCGATTATCGAGGGCTGCGCTCCACTCCAGGCAACGAACTCAGGAAGCGAAAGATAAACGCGGCTGTCTTCGGCAGCGCCAGTTTGCACCGTGCCCGCGGGCGACAAAGATATTCTGTGACCTTGAAAGCTCAGGTCGAAAGCCTGGTTCTTCGGCGAGACGCCAGCCACCGCCCGCACGCCGATCAGCGCTTGGTCTGGCCCTGATGGCCAATGACTTACCGACCACCACTTGTCAAGCTGGCGGACGCGGTCGAAATCCGTTCCCACCACCACCACAGCCTGGCCGTCGGCGGTGCGGGCGACGATCAGTGCAAAGGGCGCAACCAATCCGCGGCCCCCAAGCGTGGATTCAACGCGCGATCCCGTGCTGGCGGGAAGGGAAGCGCCATTCTTGCCGGCTACAACGATATTCGCCCCATAGTTGCGGAATTCGCGCTGCAACTTGGCCTGGACGTCGACGTAAAGATTCATCACCGCAGTTGCGACCGCTGCCGCCACAAGCATGGCAAGCAGCGCCGAAGCAGCGCGTCCGCGGCGAAGCACCGCGGCCCGCACCAGCATGCGCAAGAACATAGAAGTATGCGGCGCTGAAGCGCGCCGGGCCGCCAGAGTTCGAGCCGACTGAGACATGTCCGCGCTCACAGTTCACCCCGCAGCGCAAAAACGGGATCGAGTCGCACCGCCCGGCGGATCGCGGCCGCGCTGCCCGCAAAGGTCACCACCACGGCAATCGCGAGAATCACGGGAAACAGCACCGGTGAAATGGAAATCTCCGAACTGAAAATCGAGCGGCCAATCTCGTGAGCCAATAAGATGCCGCCCGCGAACCCGATGAGCCCTCCCAACAAAGCGAGCAGCACCGCTTCCGCAAAGAACACTGACGCGATCGCCATCTTTCCGGCGCCAAGGGCTTTCATCAATCCCACCTCGCCCCGGCGCTCGAAAATGGCCGTGGCTGTAGCCGCCGAAACTGCCAGCGCCGAGGCCAATAACGCCGCCAGCGTGATGAGGAAGATAAGCCCTTCAATGCGAGTCAAGACTGCGCCTTCATTCTGCGCCACCTGGCGAATCTGCTCGGCGTGGGAGTGCGGAATTGCCTCCTGCAACTGGTAGGCGATCGACTGCGGATACGGCGAGCAATACCAGCGGTCATAAATCGCGCCCGACATGCTCTTGGGATCGCGCCGCGCGAAAGCATCCTCGGGCTTGGTCAAGGCGCTCACGTAAACCCGCCGCACCGCCCCGGGCCTGCCCAAAAGTTCCTGTGCCAGGGAAATCGGCGCCACTACCTCGTCATCTTCGCTGCCGCCAGTCGAAAGAATTCCGCTGACACGAAGTTGACGTCCCCCCAGGTTGATCACGTCGCCAGTTTTCGCCGCAAGACTTGCGAAGAGCCGTTCTCCCAGAAGAATGTCCCGTGAGCTGTCGTCAGGCCAGGCGCCCGTCACTCTCCACCACGGATGCGTGCTGCGCACGCCGGTAGTGAACTCTTCCTTGCCGAAAGAAAGTTGTTTGGCGAAGTACGTGCCAATCAGGGTCACGTCTTGCTCGCGACCACCAGCCCGCACCTTTGTATTCACCGGCAGCATCGGCGCGAAGCCGGTGATGTTGTTATGCCAGAAAGTCCCCTTGATCTTGGGC
>JBAVAV010000100.1:0-1516 GCA_049585895.1 Candidatus Sulfotelmatobacter sp.
GCATAAAGCCTCTGGCAAAGAATGGAATTTGCACCCAAATATACGCGTGAACACTCCCGAATCACAGTGTCTTCCCTCCCAACTCCTGATTAGTCGGATTACCGGACAAGTGACCCTAAAGAGAAAAAGCCCCCGAGGATGTCCGACTTTTAGTTGATTGCGACTCTCGATGTTCGGCACTGTAAGACTACCTGCAACCAAGTTCAAGCGACTTCTACTGCCCGGACCTCCTTCTGCTGAATGCGCGACGGATTCAGTCGCTCCTTCAGCAACAGGATTTCTCGATAGCCTTTGATACGTCGGAACTTCTTCTCGGCTTCCAAGAGTCCGGTGGCGGTCCAGCGCAGCGGCTGACTTCCTTCGCGCCAGCGCTTTACGTTTCGCGCCACCCGCTGCACCGTCGACAAGCACGATTCGATGGGGTTGGTGGTGGCCAGTTTCCGACGCAACACCGCTCCTATACCCAAGCGATGCACCGTCAGCGTTTCTTCCAGTCCCTCCTCCAGGCTCCGGGCAGCGCTCGGATTGATTCTTTCCAGTTGCCGGAAGATTTTCTGCAACGCCTCTTTGGCATCCGTGTAGTTGTTCATCGCGTAGGCATTGCGCATCCGCCGATCGTAGTCTTTCTGGCAGTTCTCCGGCAGGTACTCCTTCACATTCCGCCGCTTGTGAATCTGGCAACGTTGCACTTCCACTTGGTCACCGAAAACACGTTCCACACCGGCTCGCAGCGCTTTCGATCCATCCATCACCACCAGATACCGCCGCTGCAGATCCAGTCCGCGATCCACCAGATCTTCCAACAGCCCTGTGACCACCGTGGTGTTTTCCGTGGCCCCCTGCCACACTCCCAAAACGTGCTTTTCTCCGCTTTCTGCGATCCCCAGCGCCACCACCAGCACCTGGCCACCAAAGTGAATGCCATCGATCATCAGCACCACCAGATTCAGATCCTCCAACCGTCGCTCGCATAGCACTCGCAACTGATTGCTACTGGCCTCTACGAACTGCCGGCTCACGCTGCTTTTCTCGATCCCGTAGCCTTCCACAACACTCTCCACCGCTCGCCGATAGTTCCGCGTGGACAGTCCGGCCACCATGCGTTCCCGCACCGCTCGTTGCAGCTTTCCGTCCTGCTGCAACTGACCGTAGCTCTCCAACTCCACTTCCTGGCCTTCGCGCGTTCGTACCCGCGGCCGCTCCAGCGGAATTTTCTGTCCACCGAAAACCACATAACCCGACTGCTTTCCCCAGCGCACACAACCTGCTGTAGGATTCGGGCGATGCGGAGGTCCTACCCGGCGAGTGACTTCATTTTCCAGGATGGCTCTTAGGATCTGCAGCCCGGCTTGCCCGGTCAGCTCTTCTACCTGCGCTTGCATCTCGGCCCACACCTCGGCCATCGGCAACGGCACCCGCACCATCAACTCTTGCCCACCGACAACCTCGTACTTGTGATTGGACTTGCGCTCTTTCCTCTGGTATTTGTTTCTCACGGCGGCTCTCTCCTTTAAAA
>JBAVAV010000101.1:0-3001 GCA_049585895.1 Candidatus Sulfotelmatobacter sp.
CTCAGAAAATGCTGGGGCAGCAACTCGGCAGCTTGGCAGCTGACGGAATCGTTGTGCGTACAGCGTATCCTCAGGTGCCACCGAAGGTTGAATACTGTCTGACAGCATGGGGCCAGTCCCTTTGTCCTACGCTAGACTCCATCCTAAAGTGGGCCGATCGACGGCCAAAAGAGCGAAGAAAACGCAACTCGCGCTGACAGTTTGCTACTCCTGAGTAACGGGCTACTCGGAACTTGACCACGCCCAGCTGTGCGGGCCAGAAGTCCTAGTGTTGTATCAGAAGCGACCGCAGAGGAGGAATTAGTAGCCTCATCAGAATCTGCGGCGGTCGCTTTTGATACAACGACTTGAAGGGAGCCGCCCCGCGGTGCGGTCGGGCGCCGATGCTATGGGTTTTCAACGGGGTCGATGGGCGGCATGAGGTAGGCGATGGACCGGTGTGCTTGGTGGGAGAAGAGCAGTGTGGCTGGCAGCGGGTGATTGAAGTAGAAGATGATCGCGGTTGGAACAGATTCTGGGTCAGGGCCAAGAGCTTTCTTCGAGGGCAAGGCACACGAGGGCGGATCGAGCCGAAAGACGGATCGGGATTTGCGGTTTTTGGAAATTGGCTTCATGCGGCACCGAGGAACGAAGGCGGAGAACGGAGCAGGATCTGAGCGGCGGTGAGGGTCTCGACGATAACCATGGTTCCGCCACAGTTGGGACAGCGCCATAGCGGGCTCGGGTCCTTGGCGGTGGATGCTGTTTGCTCTAGTTGTGGTTGCGGTACCAAGCCGAGAAATTGCGAACAGAGCGGTAGGAGGGTGGCACGGCGTCGGTTGGCGAGGAAGCCGAAGTGGCGAATGCGGACGAACCCTCGGGGGAGCAGGTGCAGCAGGAAACGGCGGAGGAACTCATCGAGGGATAGGGTCATCAACTTTTGTTCATTGTGGTGAGCGCGGTCGCGCCAGCGAAAGATAACTTGGTCGTCGACCAAAGAAACGAGACGACGGTTGGAGATGGCGACGCGATGGGTGTAGTGGCCTAAATAGCGCAGTGCTTGTTCGGCTCCTCCGAAGGGACGTTTGGAGTAGACGTGCCAGTGGTGTCGGTATAGGGTTCGCAACCAGGCGGAGAAGGCTTTGGGGTGTGCGAGGGGCTGCAGAGTGCCATGGAAGCCCAGCTTGCCCTGACGAAAGTTGCGTTTCAGAGCGATGACAAACTTGCGGCGAAAAACCTTTCGGAGCACCGGGATGGGGAGAAAGAAGCGAGAGTGCGATGGAACCCAACGAGAGTGATCGGGCGACAATCCGCCGGCGGGCACCACACAATGGGCATGCGGGTGATGTTCGAGTTTTTGATTCCAGGTGTGAAGCACACTGAAGAAGCCGATCTCGGCGCCGAGATGTTTGGGATCGCGAGCGACTTCGAGGAGGGTTGCGGCACTGGTCTGTAGCAGCAGATGGTACAGAATTTTCTTGTTCTGCAAGGCGAGCGGCGCCAGCTCATGGGGCAGGGTGAAGACAACATGAACGTAACGCGTCGGCAGAAGTTCCTGGCGACGTGCTTGGAGCCAATGGTCGCGAGCGTTGGCCTGACACTTCGGGCAGTGCCGGTCGCGGCAGCTGTTGTAGGAGATGGCCGGACGGTACCCGCAGTCGGTGCACTCATCGAGATGCCCGCCCAAGGCGGCGGTGCGACAGCGCGCGATGGCTCGCAACACTTTGAGGTGTTGCCAGGTGATCCACTTGCGGCTTCGTTCGATGAATGCGTGTCCAGCTGCGTGAACCAGATCCGCCACTTCGAGTGGCGGCCGGTCCATTTATTTGCTCTGCGGTGACTTATCTTTCAGTTTGAGCGAGTCCAGCGGACTCGCGGTGGCGTTGAGGTGCCGTTGTGAGAGATGGAGATAGATGGTGGTTTCCTCCAAATCACGGTGACCTAACAGAACCTGAATGGTGCGCAAATCGGCACCCGCCTCCAGCAGATGAGTGGCGAAGCAGTGGCGCAGGGTATGGGGATGGATTTTCTTGTGGATCCCCGCCCGTTGTGCAGCCTTTTGGCAGGCATCCCACACTACCTTGGTGGTGATGGGATGATTGGCGGTGTGCCAGCGCCCGCCCGGGAATAACCAATCTTTGGGTTTGTGCCTTAGCCCCCGCCAGTACTCTCGCAAGGCTTCCAACAGCTTCGTGCTGAGCATAACGTCTCGATCCTTGCGGCCTTTCCCGCCTTGGATGTGGATGATCATTCGCCGGCTGTCAATATCGGTGATCTTCAGTCGAGTCAGCTCCGCGCGCCTCACTCCAGTGGCATAGAGCGTCATCAACAGAATGCGATGAAAGGCAGGGAGAGCTGAGTCAATCAGCTGGGCGACTTCTTCCGCGCTCAGGATGATGGGCAGACGTTGAACCTTCTTGGGGTACGGAGTCTCGGCGACACTCCATGGCTTCCTCAGCGTCTTGATGTAGAAGAATCGCAAAGCGGCGAGGCGCTGCGTCACAGTGCTGGGTGCCAACTTTCGCTGGCCGAATAAATGGGCTTGATACTGGCGGATGTGCTCCGGTCCTAACTGGTTCGGAGGGCGATGAAAGTGAAGGGAAAACTCGGTAACTGCACGGAGGTAGCAGTCTATGGTAGCCTGAGCGTAATTACGACGCTCGAGTTCTTCGAGCATTATTTTGCGAAGGTGGGTCATAGGTTGGCTCCTAATGACCCAACCTTACCCCTTCACATACACCGCTGACACCCAGCACGCGAAAGCGTCTGCCGCAACGCGGCTTCGTTCAAGTCGGCTTGTGGGAAGTCTCGCCATATCGGTCTTGAGAGTTGCCTTTGAATCTGAATTTCGCATAGCGTTTCGAGGACGTGAATCGTGTTCGTGTAAACGACAAACCGTCCGGAGTGGATTGTTTGAATGCTAAGTCTAGTGAGGAGCGCGTGGTGTACAAAAGGCTGAACTCAACGGAACGTTGATTCAGAGAACAACCACGGAGGCTCCTCAAGGGACATTATGTATTAC
>JBAVAV010000102.1:0-3081 GCA_049585895.1 Candidatus Sulfotelmatobacter sp.
GTTGCTCGACTCCGATTCCAGGTGACCCACCACGAAAGCTCCGGATCGCCTTTATGAAATCGTAGGAGGGTGAGGCTTCGTGAATCGTTGGAGGCGTTCGTGGTTTAATGGTCCGCGCGCGGCGCGGAAGAGCCGAACCGCCGCAAATATCCTTCAGGACTCCTGAAACCATGCCCAAGATTCCCAAATCCTCCGACCGTCGTTCGTTTCTGCAGACCACCTTCAGCACCGGCGCTGCCGCCGCGCTCTATCCGGCTTTCGGCGCGGCTCGCACCAAAGCGGCCATATCGACCCATGCCAGTGGAGAAACTCTCACTGTTCCTTCTGCCGAAGTCACACGCTTCGAGTTGGATGAAATCACCATCGCCGATCTGCAAGCTGGCATGAAGTCTGGGAAGTTTACGGCCCGCTCTCTGGTTGAGAGGTACGTCACCCGTATCGACGAGGTCGATAAGCATGGCCCGGCGATCAATAGCGTAATCGAGCTGAATCCTGACGTGTTGTCCATCGCCGATGGGCTTGATCAGGAGCGCAAGACCAAAGGCCCGCGTGGACCGTTGCACGGAATCCCCGTGCTGATCAAAGACAATATCGATACCGCCGACAAGATGATGACGACGGCGGGTTCGCTGGCGCTGGTGGGTTCGAAGCCGCAGAAAGATTCGTTCGTGGCGAGGCAACTGCGCGCCGCCGGCGCGGTCATTCTCGGCAAGACAAATCTGAGTGAGTGGGCCAACATTCGCTGCAGCCACTCCACCAGCGGATGGAGCGCCCGCGGCGGCCTTACCAAAAATCCCTACGCCCTGGATCGCAATCCTTGCGGCTCCAGCTCGGGCACCGGGGCGGGGATCTCCGCCAACTTGTGCGCCGTCGGAATCGGCACTGAAACCGACGGGTCCATTGTTTGCCCGTCGTCCTCGAATGGACTTGTCGGCATCAAGCCGACCGTCGGCCTGGTCAGCCGCGGCGGCATCATTCCGATTTCGCACACGCAGGATGGCGCCGGTCCCATGTGCCGCACGGTTCGCGATGCGGCGACATTGCTGGGCGCGCTCACTGGCGTGGATCCCGACGACTCCGCAACCGCAGCCAGCACGGGGAACTCCCAAACCGACTACACACAGTTCCTCGATCCACATGGCCTGAAAGGCGCCCGCATCGGAGTCGCCCGAAAATACTTCGGCTTCAGTGACGCCGTAGACGCCCTGATGGAAGAAGCTCTCGAAGCAATGAAGAAGCAGGGCGCAACGCTGGTCGATCCCGCCGATATCGCGACCTTCGGTAAATTCGACGACAGCGAATTGCTCGTCTTCATGTACGAACTGAAAGCCGATCTGAACGCCTATCTGGCCCGCCTTGGCGGGAATCCTCCGGTGCGCACGCTGAAAGACATCATCGACTTCAACGACCGCAACCGGCAGAAGGAAATGCCCTACTTTGGCCAGGACTTATTCCTGAAAGCCGAGGCCAAAGGCACGCTCACCGAAAAAGAATATATCGATGCGCTGGCCAGGAATCGTCAGCTCGCGCGAGTCGAGGGCATCGACGCGCTGATGAGTAAATTTCAACTCGACGCAATCGTAGCCCCCACCGGCGGCCCTGCATGGCTTACCGATCTGGTGAACGGCGATCACGTGGCCGGCGGCAGTTCCAACGCCGCGGCTGTGGCGGGATATCCCAATATCAACGTGACTGCCGGATTTATTTCAGGTCTGCCCGTGGGAATTTCTTTCTTCGGTCGCGCCTGGAGTGAGCCTACGCTGATCAAGCTGGCTTATGCCTTTGAACAGATGACCAACGCCCGGCAGAGTCCGCGGTTCCTGCCCACGGTGGGCCCAAGTTAGAATGGAGGAGTTGGGGCGGGTGGCGTATGGCGTATATGGTTAAGCGCCGCTTTCTGTATGTAGCTCTGATTCTGGTGTTTGTCTTTCAGTTCGCCCACGGTCAGGATACTTACCTCCCAAATCAGGAAGTGCGTATTGACGATCTGCCCGCAGTCAAGGCGCAGTCCAAGGATGCGAGTGCCGTACTTCTGGCTGCGATTGAAACAGTTCTTCACGATAAAGAATTGTGTTGCGGAAAAGACTCCGCACTCGAGGATTCGGTACTTTCCGCGGATCCGTTGTCCCTGCAGGACGTTAGCGTGAAATTGCAGGGCAGGCATCACTTGAGCGATGGCCGCCCCATCGTCGTTACCGCGGAATACGTGCCGGCATCCTCGATCAATTCCGGCGAACTCATCAAGTCTCTTCGGGACAAGCATGCATTGCTGATGCAGTGGAACTCGCACGTGTACGTTTTGTACGGAACTAATTTCTACGAGACGATCGACTACAGCACCGGCTCGACCACCGATGCCATACGCAAGCTGCTGCTGCTGGATCCCAGATTCTCCTATGAGCGGAGACAAGCCTCTTTCAACCGCGAAACCGATGACTGGCAAAAGGTTCAGGGATTCCTGCGGCTGACCGTGGCGCTACCATAAAAATCGTTTCGCAAGCCAGCTATGACCCGAAGACATTAGAGTCCCTCTTGCAAGGTGCCACACCCGGCATGTTAGCCTTGACTTACTAGGGGGTCATCAATGACCACGATGAAGAAAGTAGTCTCTTCCCTGCAGAACGAGTATTCCCGTCTCCAAAAGGAGATAGGAAGAGTGGGGAAGGCGCTTGACGCTCTCGGCCAGGCCGGCGGCAAAAAGCTCAGGAGGACAGGTCGTACCTTGAGCAAGGAAGCTCGCAACCGTATCGCCGAAGCGCAACGACTACGCTGGGCCAAAGTGCGCAAGCAGGCGGCCAAGCTAGTTAAGTCATAAGTGCGGTTATTTTCGCAAGCGCTGCAAGGCCTCGTTCGTACTTAAGAAATACGGGCGAGGCTGATGTTTATGAGCCGCGCAGGTTTGCTTACTGTTTCCGGCCCCCTGTCTAGGTCCAGCGGAACCACTTCAGCGCCAGCACGAACGAGATTCCGCCCCACAGAAACATCACTAACAGCCGCGGCCACTGCTGGATCAGCGGCGTACCCTCGAGAATGCCAGCCCGTAGCGCATCATTCAAAGCCGTCAAGGGCAACGCCTTAATC
>JBAVAV010000103.1:0-6392 GCA_049585895.1 Candidatus Sulfotelmatobacter sp.
GGGAATGAAAAAGCCCAAAAACGTTCAGCAGCCACAAAACCACGGCTATGACCACGACGCCGTTCAGAATTGACTTGATGGATGACTGCATTGGAATGAAGCGATTCACCAGCCACAGAAGAACACCCACCACGATCAGAACTTCCAGGAGTTGAATTAAAGGCATGACTTTGACCTTCCTTCTTTCGGGGGGCTGACTCCTCTCATCCGCCTGGAGGTGTTGCCCTGATTTTGTTCGAGAGCTTTTAGGGTCGAATCGTGTTCCGCCGTAAAGGTTTCGCAGCGTACACACGGATGAAGAACGCCGATTGGCTGGATGTGGTCGCTACGCCGTGACTCGATCCGCAGCGACCTGGGAATGAGAGCTGCGATCGGCGGTCGTCGCCCTCTCGACACACTCAGGAGAATAAAGAATGACAGGTACAGACTTTGGTGTCTGAGCAAGATAGCTCACATGAAAAGACGGCTCAACTGGCTGTGGTGGCAGCTCCCAAAAGTGAACGGGAAGACCCAGAGCAGTACTTTCACAAAAACTGCGCTCGCTGCCTGCGCTCGCAACTCCCGTGGACATCCAGCCAATTTAGCAGAGAGCGCACGCTTGCCCGCGCCAGGGCGATTGAGCAATCAGCGGCTCCGTAGTAAAGATTGATGGTGTCGCCATCGGGATCCATTGTGTAACCACAGGGGAACACAACATCGTCGACGTCGCCGTGGCGCTCGTACTCTGCCTCCGGCCCAAAGATCCACGAATCTCCCCGGAGCAGGCATTTCGCCGGATTCTCCAGGGCGAAGAGGGCCAGACCCAATCGGTACAAACAGCCCGAAGGTGTGTGCCGCACTCCGTGGTAGAACACGAGCCATCCCCTTGAGGTCTCGATGGGCGGCGGTGACAGCCCAATTTTGTTTGCGTCCCACCAGGCGCCGCGGCGCGCTTCCAGCATCAGCCTGTGTTTGCCCCAATAACGCAGGTCGGGAGAGTAGGAGATCCACATGTGCGCCCCGAGATTTGTCATGGGCCGATGAATCAGCGCCCAGTACCCATCAATTCTCCGGGGCAGAAGCGCTGAGTCTTTGTCATCGGGTGACATGATGACGCCGTAGCGCTCGAAACTTCGGAAGTCTTGGGTTAAAGCCAGTGAAACTCCCGGGCCACCGCGCGAATAAGATGTGTAGGTGACGGCATATTGCTGTAGTTCAGGGACGAATGTGATGCGAGGATCCTCGATGCCCCAGACTTCTTCGGGATACTCAATCGGGCTGGGCATTAGCGTCGGTTCGCTATCGATTTGCCAGTCGTCTATGCCATTCTGAGAGCGCGCGGCGCATAGGTGCGACAAGCCGCGCCGATCCTCCACGCGGCAAAGCAACAGAGTAGAGCCGTCTGCAAGCCGGGTGGCTCCCGCGTTGAACACACTATTAATGGAGTACGGCCAATCCCTGCTGGTTAATATCGGGTTGGCGGGATGCCGAAGAAGTAGCGGCTCGTAGCGGGCGCTCAGTGGGCTCGTGAGTTTTTGGGCGATAGTCATGATGGGATTTTCATTGGTTCAGACTGTTGCAGCGAGCGCATTTCAAGGAGCGCCATCAAGAACGATAGGGTGGATTCCGCGCCCTGATTTTCATTGGCGCGGTCGGGATGAAGGCCATCCCGGCAGCCGCCTGTGACCGCATCGTAGAGCGGAAGTTGCAGATCGTTGTCGCCCAGGAACCAGTTGAAGGCTGACCACGCCTGTTCGCGCCAGCGGCTGTCACCAGTGGCGCGATAGGCTTGCAAACAGGCCGAAACTGCGCCGGCGGCTTCCACCGGCTGTTGGTCGAAGCGAGCTTTTTCGCCCCCCTGGTGATAGAAACCCTGCGATCCTATCGGTACGAAATGGCCGTTGGTTTCGCAACGCTGCGCACTTAACAGCCAATCCAAGGCTTCGAGGCCGGCGGAAACCATGCGCTCATCCGAGCAGGCTGAACCCACAAGGATCAGTGCCTGGGGCAGCCTCCCATTTCCGTACGCCACTACATCCTCGAACCACTTCCAGTCCGGGCGGCGGATCGACTCATACATTTCCAGCAATCGCCGGGCGAGTGTGTTTCTTACTTTCTGGACGTCGCGGTCTCCGTCATAGGAATCGAGGTACTCTTGAATTCCGAGCAGAGTGTAAGCCCAGGCGCGAGGGCTGGTGAACTCTTCAACCGCAGGCAGGGCAAACTCGAACAAACGCCCGGCAGCAGACCTCAAGCCCTGATCTTCGGACCGGCCTAACACCGTTCCCAGCGCCCACAATGCGCGCCCATGACAATCTTCGGAGCCCGCAGCTTCGTTCCACCGGCGATCGTAGCCGAGAAAGTTTCTGAATCTACCCGTCGCTGGATTAAACCCATGTTCCAGGAAGGGCAGATACCGGAAAAACGAATCTGGAGTAACGAGATCTGGGGCAACGAGGTCTGCAGCAGCCAGGCCGGGTTTCGCCCGTTGTTGCGTTCGCAGTTGTTTCAGTAGCACCGTGAAAATCAGGGCGCGAGCGTTGTCGTCGGTGGTGTATCCCTCTGCGCGGTTCGGCATCGTAAAGATCGCGTGCTGCAGCATTCCGGTATCATCCGTCAGCCGGTTCAAATGAGTTAGCTTCAACTCAGGCAGTTGATCCAGATTTTTCTCGGTAAGGCGCGCGGAGAACTGAACTTTCGGGTTTTCCATGCGGTCGCTGCGTACGCGTGCGAAACTCTCCATATAACCCTGCGCTACTCTTTTCCAGACCATCTCGCGCGCAAACAGATAAGCGCGTTTACGCATGGCATGCCGTATCGCGGGCGTATCCAGGAGTTCGATTGTCTTTTGTGCGATTGCGCCGGGATTCTGGAAGGGTACCAGCGCGCCCCGCCGGTCGTCTAGTAACTCGATTGCATGCCAGTACGGGGTCGAGATGATCGCTTTGCCGGCGCCCAGTGCATAGGCCAGCGTTCCGGAAACCACCTGCGCCTCATGGCGATAAGGCGTGATGTAAATGTCGGCGGCGCCAATGAACTCAACCATTTCCTCGGGGCTGACGAAGCGGTTGTAGAAGAATACCTCGGACTCCACTCCCACTTCTTTCGCCAAAGCTTGCAAGCGCTCTCGATATTTGTCGCCTTCGCGACGGAGGACGTGAGGGTGGGTCGCGCCGGCCACGATGTAGACCACGTTCTTGTGTTTCGACAATATCTCCGGCAAAGCCTGGATGACGTTTTCGATTCCCTTGTTTGGCGAGAGCAGACCGAACGTGACCAGAACCGCCTTGCCTTCCACGCCAAAGCGGTCCTTGTAGAAATTGGGATCCAGACACGGCAGGTCTGGCACGCCGTGAGGCACCATGTCGATCTTGCTGCCGGGCACCTTGTAGATTTCCTGCAAGAACTGGAATGAGAGCTCGCTCATGACAATGAGGCGGTCGGAAAGCTCGGCAATCTCTTCCAAGACAAGCTTTTGGGGCGGATTTGGCTCGCGCAGAACCGTGTGCAGCGTGGTCACCACAGGCATCTTCAGTCCGCGCAGCAGCTGCAGAATGTGGCTTCCGGCGGGACCGCCGAAGATTCCATACTCGTGCTGCAGGCAGACCATGTCGATATTGTTGACGTTTAGGAAGCGAGCGGCCTGTTCATACGACGCGATGTCGTTCTGGGCGAGCGACCATCTCACTCGCTCGGGATAGTCATACCCTTGCTCAGTGTCATTGACCGGCAGCGCCAATAATTGAGCTGTTCCGTACTCCGTTGAAATGGCCGCGCACAGATCGGTGGTAAACGTGGCAATGCCACACTGCCGCGGAAGGTAGTTCCCGATCACCGCGATTCGGCTGGGCAGGGAAGGCTTTGATTGCCATTGCGGTCGAGCCCCTGACACCTCGTCGGTGGCTAAGGGCTGGGGGCCGACGGTTTCGCCGACCAATCCAAAGGCCCGCGTGTGAAACACTGTATTTGGCAGCGACATTGATTCCTAACTGTTGAGAATAGTGTTGAAAGAGGCCGTGTGTCAGATCGGCAAAAGCGATTACCGGCGTTGCGTTGAGGCCAGCAGGATGACAGCTGGTCTGATCACTCTGGGTTGTGGCTTGGTAGTCCGTCCACGGATACGATTTGGCTGTCATCAGTATTCACCGAAGGTGGGGTTGCGGACTGGTCAAAATTGACCAGCTATCCGCGACGTGGTGGAAGTGGCCCTGATGTCGAATAAGTAGTCGCAGTGCCGCCGGCGATCAGAAGCGGCTGTGCTGGCGGTTCCTTACTCGTCTTTCTTTTCCGGCTCCTTAGGCAGCGGCTTCTCAATGGCCTTGCGGGGCAGCATTTGGTCGCGCATCGCCGCATCGTAGACAAAGCTGGCGACGATGACGCTGATCTGCTTGAGATCGTCCGGCTGCAGCCGGTCGTAGACGTCCATGTTTGAGTGATGCGTGCGCGTCTCGTATTCAATGGGATCCTGGATGAACTGGAATCCGGGGATGCCGACGGCATCGAAGGAAAGGTGATCGGTGCCGCCCGTGTTGCGCATGGTGATCGTGGTCATGCCCAGATCTTTGAAAGGGCGCATCCAGGCTTCAAAGATCGGCTCAACGGCGGCGTTCTCCTGAAGATAGATGCCGCGAATCTTTCCCGTGCCATTGTCCACGTTGAAGTAAGCCGCAACCTTGGCCTGCTCCGGCTTGACCGTAACCGGTCCGGCCTCGCGCCGCGTGAGGGTGGGCATTCCCTTCATGCTGGGTTCGTCCATGGGCGGACGCGATCCGAAATGGTGCTCGACGTAACCCTGCGATCCGAGCAATCCTTCTTCTTCGCCGCTCCACAGGCCAATGCGGATAGTGCGCCGCGGCTTAATATCAAGAGCCTTGAGAATACGAACTGCCTCCATCATGACAATGGTACCGGCGCCGTTGTCAGTAGCGCCCGTTCCGGCATGCCACGAATCGAGGTGCGCGCCCAGCATGACCACTTCGTCTTTCTTGTCGGTGCCGGGGATTTCGGCGATAGTGTCGTACTGCATGGGATCATCGTCGTAAAAGGTGTTGGCGACGTTGAGTTCGAGGGTGACGTCTTTTTTCTGCTGCAGCAGGCGCGCAATACGCGTCCAGTGCTCGGAGGCCATGGTGAGCTGAGGCACAGTGGCAGTCTCACCCGTCTTAAACGACCCGCCCTGCTGCACAAACACGGTGCCACCGCCGGACGTTCCGCGGCTATGATCGATCACCGCCAGAACTTTTTCGTCGGCGAAGAACTGGTTTAAGTCTTTGACAAACTGCTGGCGCTTGATGAAGTCTGCAAAGCGAAACGGCGGGTGCTCGCTGGGAACCTGGTACTCCCCGATTTTCGCCAGATCATCGTCACTCAGGCGCTTGAAGGGAGCCTCGGTGATCGGTTTTACTTCGGCGTCCGCTCCGAGGATCACGATCATGCCTGCCAGCTTGCCCTTGTACTTGTCGAAGTCTTTCTTGTCTTCAATGGTGGCGCGGATGCACTTGCCCGAGACCATCCCATTCGTGCCCGGCGTCCAGGCCTTGGCGTAGACAAGAAGCGGAGCGATGTCGGGCGAGGTCATGCGAACGTTGACATACTGGTTAGCCCAGCCGCGTCCGAACGGGCCCCAGGGTTCCAGGTGGGAGTTTGTCAGGCCCATGGCAGTGAACTGGTCGCGCGTCCACTCGTTGGCGCGCTTCATATTGGGCGAGCCGGTCAAGCGCTCGCCGATCGAATCCATCAGGCCGGAGGCAAACTCCATCACCTTGGAATTGTGAAAGCCCTCATAGCGAATGCGCGAAATAGTTTCGAGGTCAACTTTTTCCTGGGCGAGCGTCACAGGAATGACCGACAGAATCGCGGCGAAAACACAAAACAGTCGGACAGACATACTCATGACGGCAGTTCTCCTCGACGAAAAATCAAACCGTGGATTATACAGCCTGAACTTGAGAGCAAATGTAAAGTTATATGGACTGCGGGCAGTGTCTTAAATTAAGACACTACCGACTGCGCTGGCTACTCGTGCGAGGAATTTCCGGAGAACGCAGGAAGGCGGGTCTGCAAGTACAGAAAAGCGAATGCCCCATTCTCGTGTTCGCGACAATTGTTAGTCGGCGATCCCATGCTGAAATTCCGGTCCGCCATACGAATGAGACTTAGGCTTTAATATGCGGCCGGCAAATTGCGATGCCGAATCATACGAAACCGGTTCTGATCAGCCAATATAAGCGGTCGGACCTCGCATTCGCGGTGTCCGGTTATCAGATGTAGATTTCCCTGTGAGCCGGGATTAAGCGACAAAACATTACGTTTCAACAGGTTGGCGCGATAGCACTTTGGGGTGTGGCGATGGCACGGTCGTGCCATTTGCAAGAAGACGAGCTACATTTAACTTCACCAGTGAGCAGTTCTGG
>JBAVAV010000104.1:0-3190 GCA_049585895.1 Candidatus Sulfotelmatobacter sp.
CCCTAGAATTGAACGGGAGTTCCTCCGCCCGTTACCTGACCCATGCCCGAAATGACCAGACGCGTGGATCGAGCCGAGCAGACCCGGCGCATCGATCGCGCCGAGAAGCTATTGCAGAAGGGCAAGACTCCTGACGCCCTGGAAGAATACCTGCAAGCTCTGCGCGATGACCCGGAAAATGACGTTGTACGGCAGTTGTCCGCCGACCTTTGCCTTTCCCTAAACCGGAATCGCGACGCCATTTCCCTGCTGGGCGAACTCTTTGAACGCCAGGTAAATGCCGGCGATGCTACCCGCGCCAGCCTGACCTACAAGAAACTGGCGCGGCACGGAAGCCCAACTTGGGAACAAAAGTTCCGTTTTGGACAGCTGCTGGAGGGGTCCAATAAGAAACTCGCGGGGGGCACTTACGAGGCCGCCCTCGGCGACCTGGCGAAACTCAACAAGAAGAAAGAAGCTTTGCAAATCCTCGATCGCATCGTCGCACTGGAGCCGGTGCAGACGAATCTGCTGCGCCTTGCTGAACTGGCTTCCGAGGTGGGAGAGCATAAGGCAGCGGCTGGAGCCTTCAAGCAGGTCGCGCAGTTGGCGGCTGCCAGCGGCGACGATGGCGCCCCCTGGTACGAGAGAGCCTATCAGGAAGATTCTTCCGATCAGGAGATTACGCGGGCATACGGCAGAAGCCTTCTGGGCCAAGGGCAGGTCGGCGCTGCGATCTTTATCCTCGAGCCGCAGGTGAATGCCGGCAATGCCAGCCTCGAACTGCGGGATACTTACGCCGAAGCGCTGTTGGCGGCTGGACGACTTACGGACGCCGACCCGCTCATCTGGGAACTCTTCAAGCAGAACCCTAACCGGATGCAGCAGGTGACAGCGCTGATTGGAGAACTTCTCGATGCGGAACAAGACGAAGCCGCGGTCGCGCTGGCGCGCAAGCTGGAGGAATTTCAGCGGCACCGCGGCGAACGACGGCAAATCGTTGCGGCGCTGCAGGAGATTACCGTAGCCCATCGCGCGTCGCCGCAGATGCTGGAGCTGTTAAGTGAACTTTTCAACGCTTCCAACCGCGAGAATGACTACGCGCAAACTCTGCTGAAACTGTTCGATCTCGACTGCAGCACCGGCGACTTCAACATGGCAGCGGAATGTCTTGACCGGGCGACCGAAGTTGATCCCTATGAGGCGGGCCATACGAAACGTCTGGAAATGTTAAAGGGCAAGATTGACGAGACTCGCTTCACGGCTATCTCCTCTCGATTCACGCCGGTGAGCAAAGCGGGCAGCGAACCCGCCCACGCTGAGCCAACTCTGGGCGCAGCGACGTTGCAGGACCTCATGCTGCAGGCGGAAATCCTGGTGCAGTACGGAATGCGGAACAAGGCGGTGGAGAGGCTGCAGAGAATCCAGGAATTATTTCCGCGCGAAGAGGAGCGCAACGAGGATCTGCAACGGCTCTACCTTGCCGCAGGCATGACACCGCGGTACGCGGGCTCCGCGCCGCTGCCACCGGCGGCCCCTACGCTTACTCCGGCTCCTGCTCCTGCCCCGGCGCCGAACATACCCGTTGACCCCTTAGCCGAAGTGCGCAGCTTTACCCGTGTGGCAGAGATCACGCGCATGTTTTATCAGCAGCCGACGGCGTCGGCGCTGCTCACCACTGCGGTCAACGAGATCGGCAAGCAGTGGGAAACTTCCCGTTGCGTAGCCGCGATGCGTACCCCGGGTATGCCCCCAACCGCGCTCCAGGAATTCTGCGCAAAAGGTGTCAACGCGGGGAGTCCGGCTGCCCTCACGGATGTCGTCGCTGCTATGCAGGATGCGTCGGTGGCGCACGAACCGCTTGTACTCGCCGATGCGCACCGGGCTCCCGAGTTGCAATCTGCCCGCAATGCGGCCGCGGAACTGGATGTGGCGTCGGCCCTGGCGTTTCCGCTCAGCAACGGAGCCGATTCGGTGGGAATCCTGGCCTTGCTGCAAAACAAATCGCGGGTTTGGGCGCACTCTGAGGTTGTCGTGGTAAAGACATTGGCGGAACAGATGGTCATTGCTCTCAACAACCTGGGACTGCGGCGTTTGGTTAAGAATCTTTCCGTGACTGACGAGAAGTCCGGACTGTTGAAGCGCGCTTCCTATCTTGATCTGCTTCTTGCCGAAAGCAAGCGAGCGCTGCAGAACGCCGCTCCGCTCTCCGTGCTGCTGGTGCAGTTTGGCAGGAGCGCGGCTCTGGTCAAGGAGTACGGCGAGCAAGCGGTGGAAACGGCGATGGAGAAGATGGGGCAGCTCTTCGGCGCCAATATCCGCTCGAACGATGTGGCCTTCCGCTACGACACAACCACCATCGCTATTATTCTGGGTGACACAGCCGAGAAAGAAGCGATGATGGCCATCGAAAAGCTGCGCAAGATTATCTCCGACGTGCGCTTGCCGGCGAAAGATGGAGCAGAGAAGGGCCAACCACTCCAATTCTCGGCCGGGCTGGCTGAGGCGGTGGTTCGGGAGAATTGCGATTCCGAGGACATCGTCACTGAAGTGATTAACCGCGCCGAACACGCGCTGGCCGCCGCTGTTGTGCAAGGGCCGGGCAAAGTAATAGCGCTCGCCGCGGCCCTCGCTGCGGGAGCAGTCGCCTAGGCGGCTGACCTTACCGGACCAACGATTTCTCGCGCCAACCGATACCGAGTGGCGGATCAATTTGCCGGTTCTAAACCACAAAGGGCACGAAGTCACAAAGGAGGCCATTGAAACGAGAACCTTCGTGATACTTCGTGGTTCAATGGTTTTCTCTTCTGTCGTGAAATTGACCCTACAACCAGTTTCTCTGCTGTGGTGGTCAAATCTCGGCGCCCGCTGCTACACTAACCAGTTCAGCCATCACATTTGATCCGCTCTGAGCGCCGGGTCTGTCAGGAAAATCATGTTGAAACCGGGTGACATCGCCATTGTCAGCGGGACGCGCACGCCCTTTGGCCGCTATTGCGGCAAGTTGAAAGACTTCACCGCGCAGGAGTTGGGTGCGATTGCGGGGAGGGGCGCGATTGAGCGGGCGGGGATCGATCCTAAAGAATTTGATCACGCCGTGTTCGGCAATGCGCAACAGACTTCGGGCGATGCGCTTTATGGCGCGCGCCATGTTGGCTTGCGCGCGGGGCTTCCGATTGAAACTCCGGGGCTGACCGTGAACCGGCTGTGC
>JBAVAV010000105.1:0-1647 GCA_049585895.1 Candidatus Sulfotelmatobacter sp.
AATATTCCTGGGCGAGATTCCGTTCGTAGAGACTCACGATCCGACTCCACAGGTCTCCACCCGGCGGGAGTTGCTGGCCCACTTATACCACGATCGCGGGCTGAGAACATGGTTCGGAATGCTGCGAAGAATGATCTGGTGGGCGCTTCGTGGAAAACCCGCTGTTATATGCCCCGGGACGGCGGTTTCCTTCTACGCCGCCCCATCGGAATTCCTCGCCATGGCGCGAGAGGCAGGTCTCGAACTCGTGCGCTACCGACAGCACGACCACCCGAATACCCGCAACAATTACCTGTTTCGAAAAGCAAGCTAGTCGCTTGCCTGTACCGGGAATACTTTACTGGGTTATTTTGCGAATTTTGCGGAGCCTTTGCGGCTAAATAGCTTTTAGATCTCTTAACCGCAAAGATCGCAAAGAATGCCGCAAAGTTGGCGAAGACGTACTTAATTCCTTTGATGGGTTGCCGACTCCGACTCCAAACTGCCTCCATCTATGCCGCCAGGATGCCTGTTAACGCGCCTTCCAGTTCCAGCAACTTCCGCTTCACATCAAGGCCACCGCCGTAGCCGCAGAGGGTGCCGTCCGACGCAATTACGCGGTGGCAGGGAATTACGACGGCAATGGGATTGCGATTGTTGGCCATGCCCACGGCGCGAAAGGCGTACGGCTTGCCCACGATGCGCGCAATGTCGGCGTAGGTTCGGGTCTCCCCGTAAGGAATCGCCAGCAGAGCCCGCCAGCAGGCCAGCTGAAACTCCGTCCCGCGCAGATCGAGCGGGAAGCTGAACTCACGCCGCTCGCCAGCGAAATATTCTTCGACCTCATCCACGTAAGACCGCATCAGGGGAGCCGATTCCTGAAACGCGAAGGCTTTCTTTGCTTCTCGAAGATGACGCGGGTTGGGGTGGATCGTTTGCTGCCCCGGCAACCGGGCGTCGAATTCCAGGGCGACCAGTCCCTGCCCGGAAGCGGCCAGAAACAGCGGACCGATGGGCGAATCGAAGACTACCGAATGAAGAGTTTCCATAAGGGCAGAACCTCGCGGCAGGGACAACGATAGCACGACGCAACGGCTTACTGAATCGCCGGGAGTGGCGACAGTTGACAGAACTCTCTTTTTCGACCAAAGTGTCTGCTGCATTTTTTGCCTGGGTGTTGCACTTTGAAAAAAATTCTAATCATCTTCGGCGCCGTAGTGCTGGCTCCCGTGCTTCTCGTGGGCCTGGTGGCTTTCGCCGCCGGGGACTGGAGGCAGATCGGCGCGACCGAGGCGGGCGACAAAGTTTCGATTAGTTCAGTACGGGTGCAGAAACACAATGTACGTACGGCGTGGGTGCGCGTCGAGTACAAGGAACCGGCGAAGCTTCCCCAAGGCGGCCCCTTCGCCGAGTTGCGCGCCCGCGTTCGCTTCAACTGCGCCAGCGGCGTCGCCGCGCCCAACTCCGAGTGGTTCTATTCCCGCGAACGTAACGGCAAACTCGTGGTGAGCAAGAAGGCATTGCACGATGAGCAGTTCGGGCTTCCCTCAGAGGGCAACTTCGGGGAGATGACGAGAAACTATGTCTGCCAGCAAAAATAGCGGCTGACCAGATCTCTTTCGGTAAGCAACTAGCCACTTTCGCTCCCGCCGGTTCCATCATATCCTG
>JBAVAV010000106.1:0-2934 GCA_049585895.1 Candidatus Sulfotelmatobacter sp.
TGATCGAGGGCAGGCCGCTGGAGGCGCGTCCACCGCGAAGTCTGCACCTGGCGGGGAATGGAGAAGCGGTGCGGACGGGGACGAACGGGGGGCCGTGGTGATTAGCTACCTCAGGGGCCAAAGCGCAAACTTTGGAAAAATGGTTTTTCGCAGCGCTTAAAGCGCTGCGCCACTCACGAGCTTTTCGCAGGCGGACGGAATTTGAATGGCGATTTGTCTGACGGGATCGACGGGATACATCGGGGCGCATGTGGCGGCGAATCTGCTGCGCGATCATGGCGCGTCGTTGAATGTGCTGGTGCGGGCGCGGGATGCGCGCGAGGCCGAAGGGCGGCTGTGGCGATCACTGCAATTGCATCTGAAGTTCCCGGAGTTTTATGAATATCTGCAGACGCGGGTGCGGGTGTTCCGCGGCGACTTGACGGAGCCCGGGTTTGGACTGGAGCGCGATGACTATGACCGGCTGGTGCACACCACTGACTCGGTGATTCATTGCGCGGCGTCGCTCAACCGGAAGTCGGAGAAGAGCTGCCTGAACGTGAATTTGCGAGGCACTCTGGAAGTGCTGACGCTGGCGCGGCACGCGGAGCACTATCACGGGCTGCGGCGTTTCAGCCAGGTGAGCACGGTGGCCGTCGCGGGGAAGCGGCACAACGAAGTTGTGACTGAAGATGCGGCAATCGAGTGGGAGCGGTCGGACTACGATCCGTATGCGCGCACCAAGAAATTCTGCGAGCACATGATGCGGGTGCTGCTGCCGGAGACGCCGAAGACGGTGTTCCGGCCGAGCATTGTGCTGGGCGACAGCCGTTATGCGGAGACCACGCAGTTCGATATGGTGAAGGCATTCGTTTTTTTGGCCGGGCTGCCGGTGCTGCCCTTTCGCTCGACGGACAAAATTGACATTGTGAATGTGGATTTCGTGGCGGATGCGATCGCCACCTTGCACCAGAAAGATAAGCCGCGCTATGACACGTATCATCTGTCGTCGGGAGTGAGTTCGCAGACCTTTCGCGAGATCACCAAGGCGCTGGCCGCGGCGCAAAACAAGAGGGCGCCGGTGTTTGCTCCGTTCGCCGAGCGGCCATTTGCCGGATCGGTGAATTTTCTTGCGAACCGCAAGGGCGCGGTGGGGTATGGCGCATCGCTGATGAAGGTTTTCATGCCCTATCTGGTTTGGAACACGGTGTTTGACAATACGCGTGTGACGGCGGAACTCGGCAAGCGGCCTGTGCCGTTCTCCCAGTATTGTTATCCGCTTCTGAAATTCAGCCGGACGAATCAGTTCGAATATAAATACAAGGATTGGCCTGCGGCAGAAGGATCGAACGCGGCAGGAGGGTCGGCGGCATGATGGACTTCATCCTGGAAGCGTGGGTCAGCGGCTCGATCGAGCGCGCCAGGGCTGCGTGGATGCTGGGCGCGGGAAAGCGCTGGCAGCCCGGCGAGAAGCTCAAGCTGCTGTTTGCCGGATACAACGGCACCCGCAACATGGGATCGGACGTGCGGGTGGAAGAGATGCTGCGCCAAATCCGTCACATTCTGGGCGCGGAGCAGGTGGAATTCAGCGTGATGAGCCAGAACTTCGAGTTCTCGCGCGGCTATTTCGAGGATACGCGGCAGGTGCATCTGCCGGATATCTTCCCGCCATTTCTGGCGAACGAAGTTCCCAGGCACGATGGAGTGGTGGCGTGCGAAGGGTCCATGTTCAAGAGCAAGTTCGCGAACGCGCTGACCACGATGATGATCGGATCGCTGGGCATTGCCGCGGCGCAGAATAAGTTGTCCGTAGGTTACGGCGCAGAGGCGGGGCACATGGATCCGCTGGTGGCGAAAATGTGCGGACGGTATTGCAGGAATTCTTTTGTCATCACGCGAAATGAGGAATCGCGCGGCGTGCTCCGCGAGTTGGGGGTGCCGACGGAACTCGGGACGGACACGGCATGGACGTTTGAGCCGCGTCCGGCAGAGTACGGGCAAAGAGTATTGCGGCAGATGGGATGGGATGGGAAGACGCCGGTGCTAGTGGTGTGCCCGATCAATCCGTTCGAATGGCCGGTGAAGGCGTCGGTGGCGAAGTACGCGGTGCATGGCTTAACGGGGGCGTACAAAGACAGCCACTACCGCACGGTATATTTTCACAATTCCGGCCCGGCGGCGGAGCAGGCATACCAGAAATATCTGACGGCAATTGCCAACGCGGTGGATGCATTCCGCAAGAAGAAGAATGTCTTCGTCATTCTGGTGGCGACGGAACGGCTGGACGCGCGGCCGGCGAACCGCATCTCCGAGAAGCTGGGGGGCGTGCCGGTTCTAGCTTCCGATCAATATGACATGTATGAGCTGGTCAGTATTTTGCGGGCGTGCCACATGATGGCCTCATCGCGCTATCACGGAATTGTGACTTCGATGCCGGGGCTGGTACCGTCGGCGGGGATCACGATGGACGAGCGCATCCGCAATCTGATGCGTGAGCGCGGGCACGAAGAGTTGCTGATGAATGTGGACGACCCAGAGCTGGAGGGGAAGCTACTGGCGGCGCTGGAGAAGCTGGATTCCGAAGGCGAGGCCATTGCGTCCGGCATTGCGCGCACGGTGGTTAAGAATTTGAAAACGATGGCGCGCATGGGCGTGTATTTCGAGGAAGAAGTGCGAAGGAGATATCCGGAATTTCCAACGCGAACGGGGGAGTGGAGCTGGGAAGATTACCTGCCTCCGATGAACCCTTGTCTGCGGGAGTTGGTGGCGGCTTACAGCTAGCGGGTTCGCGCTGGAAGGCCAAAGCCTTTAACCGCAAAGCACGCGAAGGCTGCGCAAAGGTCGCGAAGAGAATCTGACGCTGGGAAGATTACTTGCCCCCGATGAACCCTTGTCTGCGGGAGTTGGTGGCGGCTTACACCTAGCGGGCGGCGCTGGAAGGGCAAAGCCTTTAAC
>JBAVAV010000107.1:0-3303 GCA_049585895.1 Candidatus Sulfotelmatobacter sp.
AGCCAAGAGACAAGACTTTGATCCTCTCCGTGCCTCCGTGTCTCCGGGGTAATTAGATTTCGCTGAAATGTCATCATAGGGAACGCTGCACCGTGCGTCAAACCTGCCTCGGGCGCGCACTCTGCTAAAATCACTTTTTCTTCAACAGTATAGAGAGACACCTTGTACCGTCATTTGCAGCGCCGACTGGCCGACGCAATCCGCAATTTTGTGCTCCCTGCCTATGCCGTCGAACTGGCCGGCGTCGTCATCGAGCAGCCGCCGAACGTGGAACTCGGCGAGTACGCCCTGCCCCTGGCATTCGACCTTGCCAAGAGACTCCGCAAGGCCCCGCGCAAGATCGCAGAAGAAATTGCCGCCGGCCTGGGCGCGGTGGAGGGCTTTGACAAGCTAGAAGTGGCCGGCGCGGGATACATCAACGCCCGCCTTAACCGCGCCATGCTGGCTGTGGCCCTGGCTGCAGATCAGAAGCCGCCCGCCGATATTCCTTCGGGTAAAACTCTGGTCGAGCACACCAGTATCAACCCCAACAAAGCCGCTCACATCGGACACCTGCGCAACGCGATCCTCGGCGACACATTCGTCCGCCTGCTGCTCTACGCGGGCCGCGAAGTCGACGTGCAGAACTACATCGACAACACCGGCGTGCAGGTTGCTGACGTGGTCGTCGGTTTCACCCGCATTGAAGAGAAAACCCGCGCTGAAATCGCAGCCCTCGCCGGTCAGCCGCGCTTTGACTATTACTGCTGGGATCTCTACGCCCGCGTTTCGCAGTGGTACGAACAAGACAAGCAGAACCTTCAAACTCGCGCCCAAGCCCTTCACGCCATCGAAGATTCCACCAGCGAGACGGCTGCCATCGCGGACCTGATCTCGACCGCCGTTCTGCGCCGCCACCTCGAAACCATGGACCGTCTCGACATTGAATACGATTTCCTGCCGCGCGAAAGCGAAATCCTGCACCTGCATTTCTGGGACGCGGCCTTCACCAAGCTGAAACAGGCAGGTGTCCTCTCCTACGAGAATGAAGGCAAGAACAAAGGCTGCTGGGTGACGCGCCGTGCCGGAACGTCCTCAGCCACAGAGCAGACAGCAGGCGCGGACGAATCTGAAAGAATCTCCGAAGACGATCAGAAAGTTATCGTGCGCTCCAACGGCACCGTGGGCTATGTCGGCAAAGACATCGCCTATCACATGTGGAAGTTCGGCCTGCTGGGTCGGGATTTTGGCTACCGCAGGTTCTATCGCTATCCCAACCAGCACGAGTGCTGGATTTCTGCCACTGACGGCGAGACGGATCATCCCCACTTCGGTGACGTTGCCGAAATTTACAACGTTATTGATGCGCGCCAGTCCGAAGCCCAAAATACCGTGATCGAAGCCCTGCGCGGTCTCGGCCACAACGAGGCCGCCGACCACTATACGCATTTTTCCTACGAGATGGTCGCGCTCACGCCACGTTGCGCCGCCGAACTCGGCTACACGTTAAGCGACGAAGACAAAGCCCGTTCCTACATCGAGGTCAGCGGACGGAAGGGTTTCGGCGTGAAGGCCGACGACCTTCTCGACCAGCTCACCGCCTCGGCCAAGAAGGAAGTCGACTCGCGTCACCCGCAGCTCACGGAAGCAGAGCGCCTCACCGTCGCCACGCAGATCGCCATCGGAGCACTCCGTTACTTCATGCTGAAGTACACCAAGCAATCCGTAATCGCCTTCGATTTCAAGGACGCTCTCAGCTTCGAAGGCGAGACCGGACCCTATGCCCAATATGCGGTCGTCCGCGCGACCAGCATCTTCAAGAAGGCTGGGCTAGATCCCGAATCATTCTGCAAAGACATTGCTGGCAATGTCTCCCGCCCGGACCTTGCGAATTTCCTCAACGGCGAACAAGCCAACGCAATCTGGGAGCTCTGGCTCACCGCCGCCAAAACGTCTTACGTAGTTGAGCAATGCATCGCCACCACTGAGCCGGCATACATCGCCAAGCACGCCTTCCAACTAGCCCAACTCTTCAATACCTTTTACCATCGCCATCCCATCCTCAGCGAACCTGACGAGCTGAGAAAGCAATTTCTGCTCGCTACCGTCTTCGTGGTTCGCCGCGAGTTGATTCGCGCGCTGGCGATTATGGGCATCACCGTCCCGCCGGTCATGTAGATGCCGGCCGTACACGTCACAGAACCAACCCCGTAAAACCGAAAGATTACCCGTTGTTAATCTCTCCCCACATCCCCTTGCTCTCTAACAATCATCGGGGTAGCAAGAATTTTCCCCCGCAAAATTCTGATAAAAAAGGACTTGGGAGTTACAATCCAGATTCAAAAGGATTTACGACCTGCCAACCAACTGGGTATGCGCGGTCGACGTGCCGTCACCAGGATTGAGTAACAGGCCTTTGGAAGGCAAGGTTGGATGTCACACCGCGTTCGGGTTGCCTCGGAAGGGAACATCTCAAATGTCTTACTGACCGCACGGGAAGTACCCCCGCGGTCGGAAGATATACTTTTCACGCGTCTCTGCGAATTCTGTTTGGGATAGTCAACATGCACCGTAAAGCTGCCATAATCCTCTTCTCGATTGCGGCGGTCACGATCGTTTTGGCCTGGTTCAGTAAAGGGCCACTGGAAAAGCTCCATAAGAATCCATCGTCGCATGTGGATTTCACTGGGGTGCCTTTGCCGGTGCCTGAGAATGTCGTGGTGCACCGGATTTCCGTCATATCGAAAGGCGAGCCAGGATTGAACAGGCACCTAGTACTTCCCGGCAAGTTCGAACGGTTCCAGTTGGCTAACTTTCAAGACCCAGCTTTTCCCCCGGAGTTTTCGCTGAGGATGAATTCCAAGGACAACCCTGCTCTCCAACGGTACGCGGAAACAGGGGATTCTTCGAAGCAGAACGATTTTTACTTATTTGCTCCAGTCGACGTGTACTGGACGTCCTCCGAATACACTTATAGAAACAAGCCTGCTCGCTTCACTTGCAATTTCATTATCCATCTCCAGCCCTTAGGTAACGCTGGGACCTGGGTTGAGGTCATCGAATACCTACCACGGGCACTAGTAGGAAAGAAGCTCGGCTGGTCGGCGCACACGGGTCCGCTGCCTCAGTTGTTCGATGACATACAAGCTGTTCCGCCGACGGTAGAGGATAGGACCGATATGCTGAACGACCTTAAGGCAGTTCTAGTGCCACGCGATTAGCGCAATCCTCATCGCCAAGCCAGTTATTTTGAGGTGTGGACGTTCATTAGCTGCAAAATGCGCAGAGACAACAGCGGGGCATCCGCGGTTAGCGTAACAGAAG
>JBAVAV010000108.1:0-1630 GCA_049585895.1 Candidatus Sulfotelmatobacter sp.
ATGCGCGGGGCTATGGCACCGCGCAAGACGAGACTTTCTACGCGAGGCAGCGTGAACTGTTGACTCGCGTGGTCGCCGAAAGCGATGTGGTCATTAGCGCCGCAGTGATTCCTGGTAAGAAGTCGCCGGTCTTGATCACCGCCGATATGGTTAAGGGCATGGCGCCCGGCTCTGTGATTGTTGACCTCGCGGCTGAGCGCGGCGGCAACTGCGAACTCACTCGCACCGGAGAAACCGTGAAAGAGCATGGCGTCTCGATCATTGGCGCCATCAATCTGGCCAGCAGCGTTCCCTATCATGCAAGCCAGATGTATGCCCGCAACATCACCACATTTTTGTTGTACATGGTGAAAGAGGGAAAGCTGCAACTCAATATGCAGGACGAAATTATCCGCGACACGATGGTGACAAGCGGCGGGAATGTGGTGAACGCGCGGGTGCGAGAGTTCTTCAAGCTACCGGCACTGACGCCAGCAGGCGGGTAGCAGGCTGCTGTCGTGGAATTTGCTTTGAAAGGCGCGGCTTCAGCCGCGCCTGAGTGCTTCTTTGTTAATTGTGCAGACCTAAGAACTTCGGAGGCGGTATGGGTTCGAATCTCATCGACTCGCTTTTCATCTTTATGCTGGCCTGCTTTATCGGATTCGAAGTCATCCGCCACGTGTCGCCGTTGCTGCACACGCCGCTCATGTCGCTGACCAACGCCCTCGACGCCATTGCCGTGGTCGGCGCGATTGTTCTGGTAGGCGAGAAAAAAAGCACCTTCGCTACGGTCCTAGGCGTAATCGCCATCATCGCCGCCACCAGCAATGTGGTCGGCGGATTCCTGATTACCGACCGCATGCTCAAGATGTTCAAGACCAGCCGTCCGGTGAAAAAGTAGCTGAGCCCAATCATGAACGAGTTTGCCGGAAGCCAGTACCTCATCGAAATTATTTATCTTGTCGCCAGCGCCCTCTTTATCCTCTCGCTGAAGTGGATGAGTTCGCCCGCCACCGCCCGCCACGGCATTTGGGCAGGCGAAATCGGCATGGTGCTCGCCGTGGCCGGCACGCTGCTCCATCACGGCATCGTCGACTGGAAGTGGATCGTCATCGCGCTGGTGTTGGGCAGCGGCATCGGCATTCCGCTCGGCATGGTGCAGATGACCGCCGTCCCGCAGCGAACCGCTCTCAGCCATGCTTTCGGCGCGTTGTGCGTCACCCTAGTTGGCACTGCCGAGTTCTACTTACGCAGCCCGAACGTGCCCAAGTTCATGATGTCGGTGCTGTCGATGGAAGTCATTCTCGGAGGATTGACCTTCACTGGCAGTTTGATGGCCGCGGGAAAATTGCAGGAGATCCTGCCCCAGCGGCCGATCACTTACAAGGGACAGAATTTCGTTAACTTCATACTGTTCAGTGTGACGGTAGGTAGCGCGGTTTATCTCGTGCTGCATCCGGAGGTCAGACAACTTTTCCCGCTGATGGTTGGAATTTCCCTGGCCATCGGGGTGCTCCTCATAATCCCGATCGGCGGCGCCGACATGCCGACGGTGATCTCGCTGTTGAACTCGTATGCCGGACTCTCCGCCGCCGCGATGGGATTCGTGCTCCAGAACAAGTTGCTCATCATTGCCGGCGCGCTCGACGGA
>JBAVAV010000109.1:0-1526 GCA_049585895.1 Candidatus Sulfotelmatobacter sp.
CGTGACTTGGCCGTTCCGTGTGATGACCTTCACGTTGTGGGCGTAGGTCGACAAGGACTTGTCTTTCATGATCGATTGCCGTATTTGCTGGGTGATGTCCCGGTCAGAACGATTGTCTTTCTGCTGATCTGCCGTGGGTTCGTCCTTGCTCCGGTCTCGCTCATTGACTTTGGTATTGTCAACCGCGGGAGCAGCCTGTTGACCAGTGGGTTCTAGGGCACGCGCGAATGCGCCACTGCCGATTAACAGAGCAGTGCACAGAAAAGTACGAACAGCAGTTCCATAAAACGCTTTCATCATTTTCTCCTGGAAGTGAAACCGGCAGAGGTAAGGCGGTTTCCGTAACGTCTGGGCCGCAATGGCCAATTTGGGTAGAAACTGATTATGGCCACGGCAGCGGGTTGAACTAGAGCGGTGTGCCGTTGGAAAATTAAATTGTAACACACAACTCCCTTCCGATCCTGGTCAGGAATGCTCAGATTGGAGTGAGCAAGCACGAATAACTCTGATGCCCCTGGAGATCACACGGTTTACTTCTTTGCGTAGCCCGTAGTTTCCTCCTCGCCTCCGCCTGGGGTCGCTCTGCCAGCATCGTTCCCGAAACTTTAGCCTCGGATCATTCCTGCCCATCCGTGCCCCCAACTTTCCCCAATTTGCTGTAAACTCCATTAGAGCTTCCGCCCTGGGCGGATCCTCCGAGCCAAACGGATGTTCATGCCTCACCCTAACCTGAGCGATGAAATCAATCGCGGCATCATCCAGTCTGAAATCGAGGGCGGTGTTTCCCTCAAGGATCTTCCTCCTTCCACCATCCTCAAGATCCAGACCCTGCACCACTGCTACACCGCCGTGCTTCTCGGCGGCAACGAGGCTCTCCTCTCTGGCCACCCTGAGTTCTGCCCTGAGCCTGTGCAGGTGGCTATCGCCGGCTCGACCTGGGGCGGCTCCATGCTCAAGATCCAATTCGTCGGACGCGGCATGAACCTTGAGTTTCATCATCCCGAATATCCCACTCCCATCATCACCTCCCCCATCCAGGAAATTCGCGACTCCCTTCCGCGCTCCTCAGTGACGGCTCGCACCTGTCCCGCCATTGACTTGCCCTCCGCCACCCACTAAGATTTCCGCCATCGGCTCGTACCAGTTGCGTGAAGTCCGGTCGTCATCAATCCTGAGGTCTCGCCGTGACCTTTAAGATCACTACTCGCGAAGTCGATCACGTCACCATCGTCGATATCGCCGGCCGCATCGTCCTCGGTGACGAGATTGGCGCCCTGCGCGATACCATCCGCGGCCTCACTACTCAGGGAAAGAAAAAGATCGTCCTCAATCTCGCCCAGGTAGACTTCATCGACAGTTCGGGCGTGGGCGAGCTCGTCAGCAGCTTCACCTCCGTGCGCAATGCCGGCGGCGAACTCAAACTCCTCAGCCTCACCAAGAAAGTCCACGACGTGCTGCACGTCACCAAGCTCTACACGGTCTTCGACATTAAGGACGACGAATTCACCGCCGTCAAATCCTTCGAC
>JBAVAV010000110.1:0-7057 GCA_049585895.1 Candidatus Sulfotelmatobacter sp.
ACCACGAAGGACACGAAGTATCACGAAGGCTTTGGTAGCAGTGGTTTTCCTTAGTGTGACTTCGTGTCCTTTGTGGATTCGATTCGACTTAATTTGTTGGTGGACAACCCACGAAGCTGAAATTGGCGATCCGTGTCTTCCAGATAGGAATTCCCGCAGTACCCGTTCCCCAATACTCATTGACATACCAGAAGGTGCAATCATCCACCGGATCCACCGTCATGCTCGAATATGATCCCCATTTCCCATCCCCGTTTCCACCGCTGATCTCCTCGGCCGTACCGTTGAAGATTGTAGCCTCGCTGGGCATGCCGGGGTCCGGAAGGTTCAACCACGAAACATCGATTCCAGGGAAGGAACCGGGTACAGGGCTGGACACACTGTAGCCCACCGCCGCATTTCCCGTCTGATCCTGCGCGATGCTGGGCAGAAAACGATAAAGAGTCGTATCCGGGCTGATTGTGCCCTCCTGATAAAGAGATGGCGTTCCACTGCCTCGCAGCTCGTACCAGCGTATACCGGTTTGTTGGGCGAGCTGATTCGCGTCCCCTCCCGGGCCGGTAAGTCTTGTGTGGCTTACCAGGAACGACTCATACGCGCCGAAATTGCGGTAAGAAAAACGAGGCATAAACCGGTCGCCGACCGAGTCGACGTGCTGACCAATCCCTCCTGCTGCCGCCTCGGGAACACAAATGGTTTGCGCCGGTTGACTCGCTGTATAACAGCCCGGAGTGTAGGGCGCCCCGGAAATTGAGGATTGAGTGAAAGTCGAGTTGGCGGGAGTCGCCCAATCGAGATGGAAATCCCACAAGTTAAATGTATTGGACGAGATAGTAGTTCCATCCAGGGGCGGATTCTCGATGCTGACCATGAATTCATCCCGTCCCGGCGGAGGTGCAAGTGTGCTGGTCCCGTTGCCGTCCACATCCGCGGGAATTAAGCTGTGCCCAAGGTAGATGCCGCTACTGAGCGGACTCGTACCGTTAAAGCACTGCATCGGATTGAGAGCGGACTGGGGCTTGCCGGCCAGCATATTGGTGCGGTCAAACGCACATGCGGCCACGCCAACTTCCGCATCGCCCGCATCCGGATCATTCAGATCCATCGTTGCGTAGTAAGCATCCAGCCATGTACTCATCTTGGGCCAATCCGGCAGATAGACATGCCCCTGCGCATTCATCCCCAAGGCCGAGTTCAGATCGAAAGAGTATGCGTTCCAGCACGTCGCGGGCGTGGACGCGCAGGAGGTTAAGTCGTCCGTCTTGGAAACCGCGACGCAAAAGTAGAAATGATTCTCTCGCGTAGCCTTCCCTCCAATGACCCAACGCGAGGCGAGCCGGTCAAACAAGATCACGGCATCCAACTGAATGCTCGTTCCCGCACACTGCGGGATCGTGCTCGGCCAGGGCGTTCCAATGGGCGGTGCAGGCGACCATACCGGGGTAAAGGGCGAAACCTTGCTATAGGCCTGGTAGGAAGTGTTCACGTACTCCATAAACTGCTTGGTGCCAATTGCGCCATTGGGGTCGATATCAGTCTGGCCTGCTCCGGCGGCTTGATCGGAATTCAATCCGTCAAAAGAAGTCAGGCCTTGCATAACCGGAGGCACCGTAACCACGGCGGTGGCCGTGGCCACAGCCGTCGTCCCATCCGCTGCAGGCGCCGATGCGGTGTAGGTCGTCGTGACCGACGGTGTCACGCTCAGCTTTCCGCCCGCTGCGGGAAGAGTGACGGTAAAACTTGAGTCCTGGTTGTCGGTAATCACCACCTTGGTCGCGTTGGTTGCCGTCACCGTGAGCGTGCTGATCTGTCCCGCGGCGATCGATGGAGGCCGCGCCGAAATACTTACCGTCACCTGCGAAACCGTGACCGTGGCCGAGGCGCTGGCGCTCCCGCCGGGCCCCGTCGCGGTAAAGTTGTACGTGGTCGTTTGCGTCGGCGAGACGTTGATGTGCCCGCTGCTTCCAACCTGCCCGATGCTGTTGTCGATGGTGCCGGCATCCGCACCGGTGGAGCTATAGGTAAGCGTAGAGTTTTGACCCACAGCGATCGGCGTAGGACTGGCGCTCAACGTGGCAGTCGGAGCGGGAGAGCCCCCACTTCCTCCACCTGAGCCGCTGTTGCTACATCCCGCGAGGATAGCGGTCAGACCCAGAAGTACCGCCGAAAACTTTGTCCTTTGACTCATACGTCTTCGCGTCTGGTGAGGCACGGAACGAGTAGATTTATCGTGAACTCGCACCGGAAAATCGTCAAGCTTACTTTGGGGTAGCACGCAGCACGGCAGGTCGGGCTGCAAATAGGGGATGACGCCTCTCACGGCTTGGCAAGCCGTGTCCAGCCTCCAGTGCAGTTCCCGCCGTGTCTCGGCTCTCCAAGAATTTTATCTGTGAATGGCTCTCAGGTCGAGCAACGCCTTGGAAAACTCGGACTCCAGATCGGCAGTTCCGAATCTTCCTGCTGCGTGTTAGCGTCAAAGCTGACGGGAGATTCCTATGAAGGCCGTTCGCATTCACCAGTTTGGCGGACCTGAGGTTTTGACCTACGAAGACGTCCCCGATCCAAAGCCGCGCCTGGACCAGGTGCTGGTCAGGGTGCGGGCCTGCTCGCTGAACCATCTGGATGTGTGGGTACGCAAAGGACTGCCGGGCGTTAAGTTGCCGCACATACTAGGCAGCGATATTGCCGGCGAAGTTGTGGAAGTTGGGGAGTACATTGGCGGATTCAAGCCCGGCCAGCGAGTGCTGGTGGCGCCCATGCACTTTTGCGGGCATTGCCCAAAATGTGTTGCCGGGTTGCAGAATCACTGCCGGGAGTTCACGGTGCTGGGCAACGGAGTCGACGGCGGCAATTGCGAACTGATCGCCGTCCCGGCGGCCAGCGTGATTCCGATTCCCGACAGCCTCGATTTCAACCAGGCAGCCAGCGTCCCTCTGGTATTTGTGACCGCCTGGCACATGCTGGTCGGACGCGCCGGTGTGCGTCCGGGACAGACGGTGCTGGTGCTGGGGGCAGGCTCCGGGGTAGGGACCGCCGCCATTCAAATTGCCCGGCTCTTCCACTGTCGAGTAATCACCACCGCGGGCGATGAAGCCAAGCTTGAAAAAGCGCACGCGCTGGGCGCGGATTTCGGCATCAATCACTACAAACAGCGAATTTCGGAAGAGGTCCGCAAGATCACGAACAAAGAAGGCGTCGACATTGTGATTGAGCACGTGGGTGCGGCCACCTGGGATGAGAGCGTGAAGTCGCTGAAGTCAAGCGGCACGCTGGTGACTTGCGGGGCGACGACGGGGTCCGATGTGAAAATCGATCTTCTACACCTGTTCGCGCGCCAATTGACGCTGCTGGGTTCCTACATGGGCACGATGGGCGAGCTGCACGAGGTGCTGGGCCACGTCTTCGCGGGACGGCTGAAGCCGGTGGTGGACCGGGTCTTCCCGCTCAGCGAGATTCGCGCAGCGCATGAGTACTTAGAGAAGAGCCAGATGTTCGGGAAGATTGTCGTGAACCCATAGGAATCTCTCCCCGGGCGCTCCGAAGCAGCGGGGTTGGGGAGTAAAATCAGCGCGTGTTTTTCAAAATTCTTGGTCGAATTTTGGATGTTGAGACTATCGCCTCGGGCAAAGCCATCCGAGAGAGGCGGCGATTGCGGAAGCTTTACGGTGGCCGAGGCTGGAGAAAGCTGAAGGGATTCGCAACCGTCGAGCTGGCGAATGGTACGATACATCATGCAGAAGTGCACTGGTATCAAGCACATGGTATTGGTTCGAGAGAGTACAAGATTAAGCGCATTCTGGAAATTCAATGAATCGAACCTATAGGAAACGGGCCGAATCGAGATTTGCCGTCTGTATCAAGAACAAGGACTATGCCGCCGCGCTTGAACTTGGAAAGGTCTACCAGGTGGTCGCTGATGAAGCTGCTGCCAAACTCCGCCAGATTCGCGTAATTGACGAGTCCGGCGAAGACTACCTCTATCCCCGACAATACTTCGTTCCCGTGAGGCTTCCCGAATCCGCGGGGAGGGCAATTCGGCGAGCGGCCAGCGTCAGAGCCTAGGTCGGCTGGCCCAGCTTTGATTTTTGTCGGCGCCCAACATGGATATGAAAAAGTCGATCAATCGACTAAATTGGGCTCACCTCTTGCCGATTTTTCATTTGTTTGCTTGCCTGGTCTTTTCTGTAGGGTACATCGTCCCACGATTACAGTACTTCGCGGTAGGGTGGGTATTGCTGAATTTCGCTGATTTCCCCATCTCAATTGTTGCACTGGCAATCGGAGGGCATCACCAAGCGCTCGGTTGGCTGTTTTATGTTGTCGTTGGAACTTCGTGGTGGTATCTGCTCGGCAGCAAAGCCGATAAATACCTCAAACGTCGTCGAACCAGCGAAGGATGAGAACGTACACAGACGGGTGTTGGCCCGGCCCTGCCGACAGACACGAACTGAGGCTGCTCTGGTCTTCGCGGTTTTCCGAAGGCCGGGGATTTCGACAGCCGACCGATTGGGCTTTTGACTTGTCTGGCCGCACATGAACCATCTGTTCTACGGTCGGGGGCCAAGAACTCTATCCCGACGAGCATTTCTTTCCCGCGCGCAGCCTTTAGTCGCTTCGTCGAGCGACCAGCGTCAGACCCTCTGCCGGCAGTGTTATTCTTGGTAGGACCATTTCCACGCCGCACATTTAACCTAATGTCCAATCCCGGCACTCCGCAGACCCCGCCCAGCACTGAATGCACCGAGTCATTCCAGGACGCTCTTTCGCAGTTCGAGAAGAGCCATTTGCGCAAAGCCGCGGAGCCCGGCAAAGGCCGCGAAGGGACGGTAGTCTCAGTTTCTGCTGACTCCGTCATTGTCGATCTTGGCTTCAAGACCGAGGGCATTCTTCTTCTGACGGAACTTCAGGCCGCCGGAATAACCGCCAAGCCCGGCGACAAGCTGCAGGTCAACATTAAGGGCCGCGATCTCCAGGGCTACTACGACCTTACTCTGGGCAAGGCCGCGCGCGCCGCGGACTGGGCGTCTTTGGAAAAGGCATTTGCCGAGAAGACGCCGATCATCGGCACGGTTACAGGAGTAGTGAAGGGCGGATTAAGTGTCGATGTCGGCGTGCGCGCGTTCATGCCGGCATCGCGCAGCGGCGCGCGCGACGCGGCCGAAATGGAGAAGTTGATCGATCAGGAAATCCGCTGCCGCATCATCAAGCTCGACGCCGCCGACGAAGACGTAGTGGTCGACCGCCGCATCGTCGCGGAAGATGAAGAGCGCGCCGGGAAAGATCGTCGCTATTCCGAACTGAAAGAAGGCGTCACCATCACCGGCACGGTTCGAAGCCTGGCCGACTACGGCGCGTTCATCGACATCGGCGGAACAGATGCCCTGCTGCACGTCTCTGACATTTCCTGGGGCCGCGTGAATAGCCCCGCCGACGTGCTCTCTGTGGGCCAGCAGATCACCGTCCAGGTTCTCAAAATCGATGCCGAGAAACGGCGCATCTCCGTGGGTTTGAAGCAACTGCAAGCGCAGCCCTGGGATGCCATGTCCGGAAAATATCAGCCGGGCGAACGCGTGCGCGGAACCGTAACTCGCGTGGTCGAATTCGGGGCGTTTGTAGAACTGGAGCCGGGAATTGAAGGATTGATCCACATCTCAGAGATGTCATGGGCCAAGCGGATAAAGAAAGCCACCGACGCCGTGAAGCCGGGCGAGACCGTCGAAGTTGTGATTCTCGGCATAAGCCCCGGCGAGCGCCGCATCTCGCTTGGTCTGAAACAAGCATTGGGCGATCCGTGGAAAGAACTACCGCAGCGGTTTCCCGTGGGATCGGCGGTCGAAGGCTCAGTCGTCAGCATCACCAAGTTCGGCGCCTTCGTGCAACTTGCCGAGGGTGTCGAAGGAATGATTCACATCAGCGACATGAGCGCGGAGAAGCGCATCAACCATCCGCAGGATATGTTGAAGGTTGGGCAGTCGGTGCGTGCGCAGGTGCTCGAACTCGACAGTGAGAAGCGGCGTCTGAAGCTGGGAATGAAGCAACTCGTTCCCACCAGCATCGACGAATACGTTGCCGAGCATAACGAAGGCGATGCCGTCACCGGCCGCGTGATGGAAATCTCAAACGGCACAGCCCGCGTGGAGCTAGGCGAAGGCATTCACGCTACTTGCGCCATCGCGCTCAACGCGCCCGCCGCCAAGCCGAACGCCGAAGACAAGCCTTCCACATCCAAAGCCGATCTGTCGTTGCTAAGTTCCATGCTCCAGACCCGCTGGAAAAGCGGCGCTGCGGAACCCTCCGCCAAGCCGGAAGAAGTTCGCGCCGGCCAAGTCCGCAGTTTTCGAATCACTAGGCTGGACCGCGCGGGAAAGAAAATTGAACTGGAAATAAGTTGACCGGTTTTCTTCGTTCAAGTTGATGAAGCACGAACTCCGACCCCTGTGTCCCCTGTGGTTGATGAATTCTAGGATACTAGGCTGTCGGCGTGTTGGCGGCCTCAGCGTGCTCGGTGGTTTACAATTAAGTGGATGCCCCGCGCGCTCAACTTCGGCCCCTACGTTGACGTTCAAAACGGCAAGAAAGTCGTCAAAGACCTGACCTTCGGCAATCCCACCCCGGAAGGCGTCGTCCTCACCACGCTCGATTCTGCCGTGAACTGGATGCGCAAGGGCTCGATCTGGCCCATGACGTTTGGCCTCGCCTGCTGCGCCATCGAAATGATGTCGATGGGTGCTTCGCGATTCGATATTGCCCGCTTCGGTGCAGAAGTCTTCCGCCCATCGCCGCGGCAGAGCGATCTGATGATCATCGCCGGACGCGTCTCGAACAAAATGGCGCCCGTGATCCGGCAGCTCTGGGAGCAAATGCCGGAGCCAAAATGGGTAATTTCTATGGGCGCGTGTGCCACTTCTGGCGGAGTCTTTCAGAATTATGCGCTGGTGCAAAGCGTGAATCAGGTCATCCCCGTCGACATTTATGTGCCCGGCTGTCCGCCCCGCCCCGAGCAGTTGATTTACGCCATCACGCTCCTGCAAGAAAAGATACAGAAGGAGCGTGGCAC
>JBAVAV010000111.1:0-16117 GCA_049585895.1 Candidatus Sulfotelmatobacter sp.
GCGGGCGACAATCTGGTGACCGTCGACAAGGGAGTTGCACAACATCTTCGCCGAGAGTTGACATTCCTGCAACAAAGAAAAAGTTCTTCCACAAATTTTCTCCAGCAAAGAATTTCTTGTACCTCGCTACTTCCGCGCCCACCGCCGTTAGTAATGCCGAATAGTAACCAGCGTTGGGATTACTGTTGTAAATTGTCCACCGGGACATGCATTGCTATCTTGACTGTATCTATCTGAGGAGCAGTGTTTGAGCGACGAATCCATCCAACAGCGAGACGGCTCGCCTCCGGAGAAGCTGGAAAAGCTGATCCACCTGGCGCTTCCGGTGCGGTTGACTCACATGAAAAACGGTGAGCGCGGAGTTCTGGAGATGGCTTGCACCTATGACATCCATCCTCGTGGAGCCCGCCTGCTCAGCGCGCGCGATGTGAGGGTTGGAGACATGGTGACGATCGAGCGCGGGCGCAACAAGTCGGTCTGCCGGGTGGTGTGGACGGCGGATCCGAACTCCGCGCTGCGCGGACAGTTCACCGTGCAATCGCTCGACGGCGGCAGAGTTCCCTGGGAAGAGGAATTGCGGCAGGCAGAGGAACAATATCTGCCCGTCACGGCGGAGATTTCTGGAAAGCCTGTGAGCAAAGTGTTTCGCAGCGCGGGACAGAATCGCCGGCGCCAGCAGCGGTTTTCGGTAGAAGGATTTGCCGAACTCGCCGACATCGACGGCAAAGCCCGTGTGGCGGGCCGTCTGGCGCAGATTTCGGAATCGGGCTGTCTCATCACCGCCACAGACCTGCCGCTTCCCGGCACTGACCTGAGGCTGGTGCTGAATGCTTACGACGTTAGCGTCGCTCTCAAGGGACAAGTCAAATACAAGGCCGATAAACTAGGAATGGGCGTGGAATTCCAGGAGATCCGCCATGGCGACCGGCCCCTGCTGAACTATGTGTTGAGTCAGTTGGGGAAGCGGCCCGGTGGCGACGAATTTGCCGGCCTGGAAGTAGTTACGGAACCGCTGGCTGCGGAGTCGGAATAACAGCAGACGCAAGCGTTCCTTAAGGAGCGTTCGGCGCAGAGGCGTCTCAGCTCTGCTCGACGTCGCGCAGGCGCGCTGCTTTGCCTTTGAGGCCGCGCAGATAATACAGTTTGGCGCGGCGCACTTTGGAAGAACGCATCAAATCCACTTTGTCGATGACTGTGGAATTGATGGGGAAAATACGCTCCACGCCCTGCCCGAAACTAATCTTGCGCACCGTGAAACTGGCTTGGGGTCCGTTGGTGCGGGAGAGGACTACGCCTTCAAAGGCCTGCAGGCGTTCCTTGTCGCCTTCTTTGATTTTGACGTGCACGCGGACGGTATCGCCCGGGCGGAATTCGGGAAGGTTGGTGCGCTTCGTTTTCGCCAGCAGCTTTTCGATGATGAGGTTCGACATGTCGTTGTCCTTCTGAATTCTAGCCGAATTCTGGAAACTTGACCTAGCTCTCTACGTTATCCGCGATCTTGTGTGATCATCTTTTGCAATGCGGGCGAGAAACGTTTTGTCTTCATCGCTCAGCACTGCGCCTTCCAGCAGGTCCGGGCGGTTGCGCAACGTCTTCTCCAGCGCCCGCTGACGCCGCCAGCCGCGAATTTCCTCGTGGTTGCCGGATATCAGAACTTCCGGTACAGCCATCCCGCGAAAGTCGGCAGGGCGCGTATAGTGCGGATAGTCCAGCAACCCTCCAGAACCGCAAGTGGAAGTCGGGCCGCTAGTGTTATCCAACTTCACGGAGGTCGTAAACGACTCCTGTTGAACGGACGCCTGGTTGCCCACCGCTCCGGGCAAAAGCCGCGTTACCGCCTCGATGATGACCGCGGCGGCAATTTCTCCGCCGCTGAGGACATAGTCGCCGATCGAGAGCTCCCGATCTGCGAGAAAGTCGGCGACGCGCTCATCCACACCTTCATAGCGTCCGCAAATGAAGACGATACGATCGAGCGCAGCTAGTTCTTCTGCCACGGTTTGCGTGAAGCGCCGCCCCTGCGCCGAAAGCAGAATTACGGTCTGCTTTACCTTACCAGCAAGGCGATCCTCGCGCGGTGGCAGCGCCAGCGACTCGAAACATTCAAAGAGCGGTTCCGGCTTCAACACCATGCCTTCGCCGCCGCCAAATGGGCGGTCATCCACGGTGCGGTGTTTGTCGTGCGTAAACGTCCGCAGATCGTGGGTTGCGATTGTTGCCAGGTCCATCTCACAGGCACGGCGCGTAATGCCATGGTCCAGAGGTCCGCGAAAAAAATCGGGAAAGATCGTGAGAATGTCGATCTTCATCGCGGAACCAAGAAAGCTTCACCACAGAGGACACAGAGTCGCACGGGGGACTCTCCTGAATGTAGTCGTCTTTCAGGCGGAACGAAGGATCTCCCAACAGGTATCTATGGGAGATCCCTCACGCGGCTGAAGTACGCCGCGTTTCGGGATGACGCCTCCTGGAGAATGAATTCAAACTGAGCCACTACCAATCTGCTGTGATCTCGGTGGTCAATGCTTTTTCTTTCCTCTCGCCGACTGCTCCTGCTTTTCCTCAGCTGTTACTGGAGCGTTCACTTCCAGCAGGCCTTCGGGCAATTGCATGCGCACCTGCATTCGCGCCAGATCAACGCCTTCCAGGTACGCCTCGGCAAAGGGGATCTCATACTCTTTCGTCCCGCCTGCGACGATCAGCAGCGGCGCCTCCCCAGCGCCGAACTGAACATCTTCAATGGTTCCGATCTCGCGGCCATGATCGAGCACCGAGCAACCCGCCAGATCGCTCACGTAATTCCAGCCCGGCTCCAGCGGGGCGCGTTCACCGCGAGGAAGCTGTAACTCTGACCCGACCAGGGTTTCGGCATCGGAAATCGAGTCGATGCCGGCGAACTTTAGCACCAGCAGACCCTTGTGCGGCCAGAGCTCTTCGACTTCAAGTTCGCGGCGGCATTCCCCAGACTGCCGCAGAAGCGCCGTCACATGCATACGCGGCACAAACCGTCCGGGAACGTCGCTATGAATCTCGGCTGCGACTTCCCCGCGTCTGCCTTGCGTCTTCACCACGCGTGCCAGAGTGATGAAGTCGTCGCGCTCTGCGGGTTGGCGGTTGCTGCTCAACCTCAGGGGCTAAGCCCATCCTCAGTGCTCAGTGGTGGCACGGCTGAAGCGGTGCCCTTTCAAAACCACGCCGTCTCCGCAAGGAAAATGCGGGCTCTGCTCAATAATCTCTAGTCAATAATCTCGAGGGAATATCGCTTGCGCGAACGCAGTCTCGCAGCGCTTAACAGCGCGCGTAGCGCCCGGGCGGTGCGCCCCTGCCGTCCGATGACCTTGCCCACGTCGTCTTCGGCAACTTCGAGTTCGATGACGTCACCGTCGAGTTGCTCCACGAAAACCTCGTCGGGCTTATCGACGAGCGACTTCGCAATCAACTCGATCAGCATGCGGGCATCGCCAGTGGACTCGGGCATCAGTCTGCTCTCATCGGTAAATTAGAAGCAACGGTTTGACATTGTCCGCTAAACCAGTATCGAAACTAGGCGGCCGAGTCCGCGCTGGCCGGAGCCGGCTTCGAATACAGCTTGTTCACCCGCTCCGACATCTGGGCGCCTTTCGAGACCCAATAGTCGACGCGGTCGCGCTTCAACTCGATGCTGGCGGGGTTGGTGCGGGGATTGTAAGTTCCCACAACTTCCACCGGGCGGCCATTGCGCGCACGTTCCTTCTCGATCACCACGATGCGATAGTGCGGTTGTTTGCGCGCACCCCGGCGCGCCAGACGAATCATTAGCACTGGACGTATATCCTTTGTTTCCGGAAGAGTCCGGCGAGATCAAGGCAAACTCTTATTATGCCGGAGGTTAGAGGGAATGACAAGCACGGTCTGAGAACTTAACTTGGGGGTACGTTAACGAGAAGAGTAGAGACGGCCATGGCTGCGCCCGGCTGCGGTCTCTATCTCTTGCCAGCCTCGTCCTCTTCTTTAAACTTATCGTGCAGATTGTGACGGAGCAGAAAACTCGAGTAGCGCGTGTCAATCTCGTCCGAATAAGACATAAGCAGGGCTGCGCCTGCAGGAAGCATCCCTGAGCGCTCCCTGTCAAGTGCGGGGTGAGCATTCGAACAATCCGTTAGGGACGCGATCCTACCCCTCGTCTCGCGTACTGTCAGAAGCTTCGTTCCCGCCCTGATGTGCTCCAGGGTTGGCTGTGGCCAGTTCTGTATTTCGGCCGTCCAAAGATTAACGTCCGCAACGCACTGCTCAGCGTGGGCGCGTGCTTAACGTCCTGCGATGACGCAGACGCAAGAAGCGCAAATAGGCAAGCAAAAAGAAGCTTCGCCCCCATCTTAGTTACCCTCGCCGCGTCGACTAAGCACCGAACGGCCTCTGCGAACTGGAATGAGTCTTATCCGCGGGGCGCTGAACTCCTTGAGTTCCTCTGCCCTGAAGACAGCCCACACTGATCCTGTGAACACAAATTCCACCATTTCTGGAGACTCGCTCAGAGATCGCGAGCATCTGAGGGCAGTTCGGGTCCATCCAACAGTCTGCTGAAAACTCATACGGGTGGCGGAAAGCGAACCTCAGGCGCTAAAGCGCGGCCTGATCTTAAGGCACTTAACGGCACGACTGAACGTCGTGCCCTTCCCAAAACCTGCCCGAGACCAAATTTTCAGCAGCCTGTGGGGGAATGGAATAGGCACCAGCCGGAAGACGGATCCGCCTCAGCCGAGTTCCGGCTTCCGAAACCTCCGCCGTGCGCCGTGCCGGATGTGGAGAACCTCGACACGCTTTTGCTTCTCCAATACGCGGTAAATGATCCGGTAGACGTGAGGATTGTGCCCGTGAAGGAGGTGCCTTAGGTCTCGATTCTCAGCCGTGGCCGGGCACCGGTTCGAGTGTTCTTCAAGGCTCAAGATCGCATTTCTTAGCCCCTGGTACGATTTTCCAGCGGCGGCAGATTCTGCAGCGTTGATGTCTGCGTACAGAAACCCCAAATCGCGTCCCGCTCGGGCCGTAATGCTAACGAGATAGGCCATGTTCCGCTTCGAATTCGGCGAAGAATTCTCTGGCGGGCCGGCCCCTGCCTTTCCTCGCGTCTCCCATTCCCTGGCGGACACCTTCCGCCGCATCGGCGCCGGCGGCAATGTCCAGCAGTCTTTGATAGGCTTGCGCGTCCTGCACCACAGCCGCGGCCTTGCCCTTTACGGTGAGTACCACAGGCCGGCGGCTCCTCTTGAGCTGTTTCATGAAGTCGCCCGATCGGCGGCGAAACGTGGTCAACGACTGGATGTCTTTAGTAATGTCTAGCACAACCTTCTCCTCGGAGCACCTTTTTAGGTGCTTGCAGCATACACGATCTTCCTCGCTCCTGCTAGACTTCATTTCTGGGGGTTACGAGCTTGCAGGACGTTTACATCCTCTCTGCCGTGCGCACGCCGATCGGGAAGTTCGGGGGATCGCTGGCATCTTTGACCGCCGCCGACATCGGTGTATTCGCGGCCAAAGCCGCGATGCAGCGCGGCGGAATCCAGCCTGAGCAGATTGAAGAGACGATTTTCGGCAATGCCCGGCAGGCGGGCGGGGGTCCGAATCCCGCGCGGCAGATTTCGATGCGCAGCGGCGTGCCGCAGGAAGTGCCTGCTTTCACGGTTAATAAAGCGTGCGCCTCTGGGATGAAGTCGATTGCGCTGGCGTACCAAGCGATCTTGCTTGGCGACGCCAACTGCATTCTGGCGGGCGGCACCGAGTCGATGTCGCGGGTTCCTTATTATCTCGAAGCGCGCTGGGGATTCCGGCTGGGCAATCAGAACCTGGTCGACGGCATGTACCGCGACGGATTTTTCTGTCCCATGGCGCAGATGCTCATGGGCGAGACCGCCGAAGTTCTGGCCGAGCAATACAAGATTTCGCGCGAGGAGCAGGATGAATTCGCGCTCACCTCGCAAACCCGCGCCGCTCGGGCCATCGCGGCGGGGCGCTTCGACGCGGAAATCGTCCCCGTGACGATCGAGGGGAAGAAAGGAACAACTACTTTCAGCCGCGACGAACATCCTTTTCCTGACCCAACTATGGAGAAGCTGGCCAAGCTGGCTCCGGTATTTTCCAAGCCCGGAAGCCAGGCGACTGGAACCATTACCGCGGGCAACTCATCGGGGATCACCGACGGCGCGGCTGCTGTGGTGGTCGCGGGGGACCACTTCGTGAAGAGCAATCATCTGAAGCCGCTGGCGCGAATTTCGGCGATCACCTCGGCCGGAGTGGATCCACGCACGATGGGCATAGGCCCGGTTCCGGCTATACGCAAGCTCGAGGAGAAACACAACCTTAAGCTGCAGGATTTTGGCTTGATCGAACTGAACGAAGCCTTTGCGGCACAGGTACTCGCCTGCGATCGAGAATTGAGCTTCAATCGCGACAAGCTCAATGTCAACGGCGGCGCCATCGCCCTTGGCCATCCTATCGGTTGCACCGGTACGCGCATCACGGTGACGCTGCTGCACGAGATGCTCAAGCGCAACACCAAGCGCGGCGTCGCTACTCTCTGTGTGAGCGGCGGCATGGGTATGGCACTGGCTCTGGAGAATGCAGCGTGAGAGGGCGGACGTCCGCGTTGACGCTGGGAAAACGCGGTCAGTATACTTTTTCTGGACAACTAATCAGGAGACGCAATGTCCCTTTCCGCGGTAATCGTGGACGATGAGCAACTCGCCCGCGACGAGCTCGCCTACCTGCTCAAGAATGCCGGCGACGTGGACGTAGTGGCTCAGGGAAAGAACGGCCTCGAGGCCGTGAGCCTCATCAAAGAGCATAATCCGGACCTTGTTTTCCTCGACGTTCAAATGCCGGGACTGGACGGCTTCGGGGTTATCAAGAAACTCCTGGACAAGAAGATTCCCCTGCCGAAAATCGTCTTCGCCACGGCTTTCGACCAGTATGCAGTGAAGGCGTTCGAGGTCAATGCCGTTGACTACCTCCTCAAGCCTTTCGACAAGAAGCGCGTCGCACAATCAGTGCAGAGGGCGCGTGCCCAGCAGGATGCGAATGGGATGCCGGCGGAGAAGATCGAAAACCTGCTCCGCATGCTGCAGTCGCAGAAACCGCAAACCTCGAAGATTCTGCTCAAAGCCGTGGGGCGGATGTTTCTGGTGGATCAAAAGGATATTTGCTACGCCTCCATTGAGGACGGGGTAATCACCGTGGCCACTGCGGGGGGATCGGGCATGGAGGGCCAATCGAATTGCCGCACGCTGGAGGAGTTGTTTGAGAGCCTCGACGGCAATCTCTTCTGGCGGGCCCACCGCTCTTACTTGGTGAACATCAACCGGATTCGCGAAGTGGTGCCGTGGTTCAAGAGTTCCTACCAGTTGCGCATGGACGATAAGAAACAGAGCGAGATTCCGGTGAGCCGCGCGCAGACGAAAAGGCTGCGCGAACTCTTCGGTCTCTGAGCGGCCAGACGCCGCCCGCCATTTAGAAGTGGGAGTCGGAGGGCGGTTTAACAGCTTCCGCCCTCCGAGACCCTGGGGGAAGGGTCAGACCGCGATAGCCTCCAGCGCCGGCCGGTCACGAATCACAAGGGTCGCCCCTTCCAGCCGGATCAGCCGCTTCTTTTTCAGCTCACTCAATAGGCGGGTCACGGTTTCGCGCGAAGACCCAATCCGCTGGGCCATCTCTTCATGGGTCATGATGGACCGGAGGCGGAACTCGGCCGACTCCTGCACTCCTGGCGGAGCGCAAGAGAGCAACAATTTGGCCAGTTTCCCTGCCGAGGAACGAGCCAGAACCAAATCGTGAATGTCGCGATAGGCCGCCTGAAAATCGCGGCTGAGCCACTGCGCGGCGTGCACTCCTACTTCGCTTTCGCACTGCAGGAGGCTCATCACGTTCGTGCGGTTAATGAAGTTCAGCTGGCACGGAGTGGCGGTTTCCGCCGTCATTTCATAGTTCATGCCGGAAATCGTGGCGCTGAGCCCGAGCGCTTCCCCAGCCTCCGCCTGCTTCAGTATCAACATCTTGCCCTCTTTGGAAGTTGTCGAGAGCTTCACTTTGCCCGAGCACAGAATGAAAATGCCCCGCGGAGTTTGCCCCTCGACAAACAGGATGGCGCCGGCCGGGAGTATGCTGTGATGACTCGCCACGTCCAGCGACCTCAGCACTGCGGGTGAGAAACCGCAGAAGAAATGGTTGCGGCTTAACTTGCAGCCCACGCAGCTTTCAATAATCTCAAGCCCGTAAGGAGTTTTCATGCTTACCCTCGTCGTCCTTTGTTGGTATCTGTATTCCGTGGTGCTCTCTTCGCGCCACCGCGTCTCGGTTCCTTGCGAATGCGCCAGGAGGGACCGGGCATGAGCCCGCGTGTCGTCATGGCTGCTGTTTGCCGCAGCAAGCAGTTCCCAGGCTGAACCAGGATCGGCTCGCCGTCCCCACTCCGCCTGGCAAGCCAAAAGGTAGAGAGGGTCGATTTCTTCTGGATGGGTCGAGCTAACCGCGGCAAGATCCGGCAGATTCGAGTTCGAGGTCGGCAAAATGGGGAAAGCCAGTTCCTCCGAAGCCTCGCTTGCACTAAAAGTCTCTTGCCATCTGGCCTTGTGCTTGTGGCTCGTGTTCCCCGCGGGGAAATTTCGCACAACTTCCGGAAGCAGGCGAACAAGGTCCGCCTTTTGCGGCTGGTAGTTCCTGCAGGCTGACATGCTTCCACTCTCCTAATCCGGTTGCGGCCAGTCACGGTAGAGAGGGCACTTCGCCTAAGTTTCCTGGAGGTGCGCTCCGAGTCCCTCAAGCATTACCCCGATAGGCCAGAGTTATTGCAATTGGGGTACCAGAATGGTCCGCGTGCAGAAATGGCATAAATCCCGCAGCTCGCACGACGAGGCTTGCGGCGCGCTGACCGACAAGTGCCGAATATCCGACAGTCTGCCGACAGGTCGGCACCTAGACAACGCTGTTGTCCTTTTTTTCCCCCAGTTCTGAAAAGGGAATTTTACGCGGGCGGCTGACTGGAGTAATCTTTGCGGTGGATTCCAAGGCGGTCCATCTTTGATTGCAGCGTGCTGCGTTTCACGCCAAGACGATGGGCTGCTCCCGTGGGCCCGGAAATCACGCCCCCGCTCTCGCGCAAGACACGGAGGATGTGTTCCCGTTCCGCATTTTCCAGCGTACTTGGCGTTGAGCCGGAACCTCGGCTGTCCGTCTTCAATTCGCCCAGCGGCGCCAGCAAAGCTGCGCCCTCGCTCAAAATGATCGAGCGCTCGATGAAGTTCTCCAGCTCTCGCACATTGCCCGGCCAGTCCCAATTGATCAATGCATTCATGGTCTCGGTAGGGATGGTTTCAATGTTGCGGTCCAGGCGGCGAGCGAACTTGCGGACAAAATGGCGCACCAGCAGCGGTATGTCGGCGCGCCGTTCGCGCAAAGACGGCATGCGAATGGGAAATACATTCAACCGGTAGAAGAGGTCGCCGCGGAATTCGTTATCCTGCACGCTCTTCGACAAGTCGCGATTCGTCGCCGCGATCAGGCGCAGATCGACTTTGATCGTCTTGGTACCGCCTAACCGCTCGAACTCATGGTCCTGTAGTACCCGCAAAAGTTTGGGCTGCAGTTCAGGAGGGATTTCGCCCACCTCGTCCAGAAAGAGCGTGCCTTGATCGGCTAGTTCCAGGCGTCCGATTTTCCGGCTCACCGCGCCGGTGAAAGCTCCTTTCTCGTGGCCGAACAATTCGCTCTCCAACAGCCCGGTGGGAATAGCGGCGCAATTCAGCTTTATGAAACTGCGGTCTTTGCGCTTGCTGATACCGTGAATAGCGCGTGCAACCAGTTCCTTTCCCGTTCCCGTGTCGCCCAGAATAAGAACTGTGGCGTCGCTCCCGGCTACAGTTTCGACCTGCTTAAGCGTCTGCTTCAATGCGGGGCTCTGCCCAACGATCTCTTCGAAGTTGTGCTCGGTGTGGATCTCGCCCTCCAAGTACTTGCGCTCCGCCGAAAGCCGGGCTTTCAAGGCCTCGACTTCGAGCGAAACCCGATGAGTTTCCAGCGCTACTGCCAATTGAGCGACCTGGTTCAGAAGCACCAGATCGTCAGGTTTGAAGGCGTCAGCACGGGTGCTGCCCATCACCAGGACTCCCAGAACCGTTTTCGGCCTGATCAGCGGGACACAGCAAAGAGACTGGATCCCTTCTGCGAGGAAGTGGCGTGTGCTATCACCAGGGAAAGCTTTCATCTCTTCTTTGGAGAAGATATGGGACGTGCGTTCACGCAGCGCCCGTCCGGCCGGGCCATCCGCGGTCATGACCTTCACGGCGGCGCAGAGACCTTTGCCTAATGGAAAATCCAGCGCTTGCCTCACCAATAGCCCGCTCTTCTCGTCAAGCAAAACGAAAGCGGCGAACTCCTGCCGCAGAACGCGGCGCAGATAAGCCGAAATCTTAGAGAAGGCCTCCTGCACACTCCGGTTGGCGGCCAGAGCGGCGCTCACATTCAGCAATACCTGCAAGCGCTTTTTCTCCTCCTGCAGAGCCTTGTGGGCCAATGAATTCTGCAGCGCCTGGGCCAGGGCAGCTGCAACCTGTTCGAGAAATTCAAGATCTTCCTGCCGGAATGCATTGTCCTGGTGGCTCGAAAGCGTCAGAACTCCCACCCGGCCCTTGGCAGCAAGCAGTGGAACAAAACAGGAGGAGACTATCCCCGCCGCGAGAGCACGCCTGGTCACCGAAAAGGGCACATGGACCAGATCCGCATGGTTGAACACTCTGCTCTTGCCCTCGAGAAAGACCTGGCCGGTGAGAGAATCTTCAAGCGGCATGCCGTTCGCCGGGCAGATTCTTTTCTTGACTGTTGAAGTCGCAGCGTAATCAAGCAGTTTCCCGGCGCTCTCGTCATAGACGCAGATGGCAAGATGGTCGTGAGGCAACGTCTGGCTCAGGGATCGCGAAATGAATGGCAGCACCCGGTCCAGGTCCAGGCTGGCCAACAGCATGTTATCGATATCGCGAAGTGCTTGCAGTCGCGCTTTCTCCTGCCGCATTCCCTTCGCGGCCAGACGCAGCGATTCCTCGAGCTTCTTCTGCTCGGTAATCTCCATCACCACGACACCGATCTGCTTGACCTTGCCGCTGGCATCCTTGATGGGAAAATAATTCTCGATCCAGTAACCAACCTCGCTTCTATTAGGCAGGATCCCGCTGAGCTCCAGGCCCACCAAAGGTTGTCCGGTTTCCAGGATGCGCCGGAACTCGGGCTCAACCTTATCGGCAAAATCCCTCAACACCTCCCGGCAGGTTTTTCCCAGATGGGCCGCGGCAGGTATGCCGTTCATTTGTGCCAGGGCGGGATTGATAGCCAGGAAGCGGAACTCTGTGTCGAGGATGCAAAGTCCCACGCTGGACTCGTGGAAATAAGCACTAAGAAGCTGCTCAGGCTCGCTAAAAGCATCCCGAAACGCGTAGGGAATCAGCTTGCTGAGAGCGGCCCGGTCAGTCGACATAGGACCCCTTTGCTTCCAATTGCCCACCAGGACGAAGCGAAGGTGCAACACCCACTTGGCTCTCCGGACTGCGAGGCTGAGGCCCCGCCCGGGAGATCAAGCCGTCAAACCGGAATTGTTGAATGCGCGTTCCCAGAGCCGGTCCCGAGGTCTGCTTGTTCTCTGGAAAAATTCGATCAAGATTGAAGGGAGGAATGGAATGCAGAGCAGCGTCGAGAAAAGCACCGCCTGCGTTGCGTGAGAGCAATGGACAAGCGGTACTCCGCGGCCGACAACAGCGCAGCAGGCCAGATGCTAAATTCGACGCGCCCAAGGGGTACACATCTACTCCAGCAGCCTGCCCCTCTCAGGCCGTCACGTCCCAAGAATCCGCAACATTATACGTGGGGCGGTTTCCGTCGCAACGTTTTTCTTATCAAACGTCGCGATTTCCGAACACAGGACACCATCAGGGCATTTCCTCGTTCATCACGCCAGACTGGGGGCGCTGCTATCTCTTCGCTCTCAAGACATAGTCCTCGCTGCCTGCGCGGGGCGCTATGGATGGCATAATAAAGGCAATGGCTCGAGGGTGGGAGAGCAAGTCCGTGGAAGCGCAGCAGGCCGAGGCCGCCGAAGCCACGACAGCCTCAAAGCCCCGTCTGACGCGGCAGGAAGCGGCACGACTTCGGGAAAGAGAGGGCCTACATCTCTCGCGTCAGCGAATCCTTGAACAGCTTAACTCTAACCCAAATCCACGTCACGCGGAGATGCTTGCCGCTGCACTCTACGACGTCGAGGCTAAGCTTGCCTTGCTTAACCGGCCGCCGGATTAATGGGCGGTCAGGCCACCGGACCACTTCGTCATCTCCACGCCCGGAATAACAAAAACCGAACAAGCATCGTCCCCATTTCCTGGGATTTCGGAGATTACTTCTGGAGTCAGCCCCTCGTCCCCGCTGACGTATAATGAGGTTTCCATGAAAGCCTACGTCTACGTTTCGCTCAAGAAGAGCGTCCTCGATCCCCAGGGCAAGACTATTCAGGGTGCTCTCAAAAAAATGGGCTACAAAGGTCTGGAGGACGTACGCCAGGGCAAGTATTTTGAGCTGACGCTCGATGGCGGACTCAACCGCGAAGACGCCCAGTCCGAGGTGGAGCGCATTGCCCGCGAAGTGCTCACCAATCCTGTTATTGAAGAATTCCGCTGCTCCCTCGCAGACTGATGTTCGCAGAATGACGTTCAAAGAATGACGTTCCAAAGTGAACGTTTGGAGTTTCCCGCATGTGTGGCATTGTTGGCTATGTCGGCAAGAAGCAGGTCGTACCCGTCATTCTTGACGGCCTGCGACGCCTGGAATATCGCGGCTATGACTCAGCCGGCATCGCCGTCGCCGGCAACGGAGATGGTCTGCAGATCCGTCGCGCTGAAGGCAAGCTGCGCAACCTGGAAGAAGCCATTCGCCTCAAGCCGCTCCATGGCAGCTTCGGAATCGGCCATACCCGCTGGGCTACTCACGGCCGTCCTACGGAAGAAAACGCTCATCCTCATCGCGATTGCACCGGCAAGATCGTCGTGGTACATAACGGCATCGTCGAGAACTATCTCAGCCTGAAGAAAAAGCTGATCGAAGAAGGCCACAAGTTCTCCACCGAAACCGATACCGAAGTCATCGCTCACCTGATCGAAAAGCACCTTTTCAAGACGGGCAATGGCCACCACCCCACTCTGGAAGAGGCGGTCCGCCGGACGGTGAAGGAACTCAGCGGGGTCTTCGCCCTGGCCGTCATTTTCGTGGATGAACCCAACAAGATCGTGGCCGCGCGCAACGGTCCTCCGCTGGTGGTCGGCCTGGGGAATGACGAATACTTCGTGGCCTCCGACGTGCCGGCCATTCTTTATCACACCCGCGATATTTTCTTTCTCGCTGATGGCGACCTCGCGGTTGTGACTCCTGAAGGCGTGCAGCTCACCGATTTCGACGGCAAGCCCATCCAGCGGCAGGTGCAACACATCACTTGGGATCCCATCATGGCGGAAAAGGGCGGCTTCAAGCACTTCATGCTCAAGGAAATTTACGAGCAGCCGCGCGCCATCCGAGATACCACGCTGGGCCGCGTTTCGCTCGACACCGGCCAGATCTTCCTCGATGAAATGCAAATCAGCGAGGAGGAATTCCGCGCCGCGAAAAAGATCAACATCGTCGCCTGCGGCACCAGTTGGCACGCCGGACAAGCGGGCAAGTTTATGATCGAAGGCCTGGCGCGCGTTCCTGTTGAGGTCGATTACGCCAGCGAGTGGCGCTACCGCGCTCCCATCGTCAGTCCGGAAACGATCACGCTCGTGATCTCGCAGTCCGGCGAAACCGCTGACACCATCGCTGCCCAACGCGAGGCCAAAGCCAAAGGATCGAAAACTCTCGCCATCTGCAACGTCGTCGGCTCCATGATCACGCGCGAAGCTGCGGGAACGATCTACACCCACGCCGGGCCGGAGATCGGCGTGGCCTCGACCAAGGCCTTCACTTGCCAACTAACCGCGCTTTACCTGTTCGCGCTCTACCTCGCGCAGCTACGCGGAGCGATGGACCCCGCGCAAACCCGCGCCGCAGCTCAGGAACTTACGCTCATTCCCGGCAAGCTCGAACACATCCTTACCCATGATGAGGCCTGCGAAGAACTGGCCAAGCACTACCAGCGTGCCCAGGATTTTCTCTTCCTCGGCCGCGGCATTCATTACCCTATCGCCCTTGAAGGCGCGCTCAAGCTTAAAGAAATTTCCTACATCCATGCCGAGGGATATCCCGCAGGCGAGATGAAGCATGGCCCCAACGCGCTGATCGACGAAAACCTGCCGGTCGTTATCATCGCGACTCGCGACGTGAACAATCCTGGCTCGATGGTGCGCTATGAAAAGACAATGTCGAACCTGAAGGAAGTGAAGGCGCGCTCTGGGGTGGTTATTGCGCTGGCGACCGAAGGAGACGAAGAGATCAAAGAAGCCGCGGACCATGTTCTCTTTATCCCGCCCGCGCCGGAAGAATTGTCGCCGATTCTGGAGATTGTCCCGCTGCAGTTGCTGGCTTACCACATCGCGGTGCGTCGAGGGTGTGACGTGGATCAGCCGAGGAATTTGGCGAAGTCGGTCACAGTGGAGTAATGGTCAGCCTGTCCAAACTGGGGAACTCAAGGCGGTCAGGCGAGCCTAGCCGCGCCGGATTACTTCACGGCTTCGATATCGGTATGTCTAAAATCGTCTCCCTTGAACAACAATGCCTCGCCTTTTTCCTTAGCCAATGCGTACGCAAAACAATCCCCGAGATTGAGCCCCGCCTTGTGGCGGCCCTTACCGAAATCTCGATATGCCTCGCGGGCGATTTCGGCCTGCTTTGGCGTGATGGTCTCGATGGAAATGGACGCGTCACGGAGAAGATCATCCAGCTTCCGGCGAAGAGCAGGGTTGGAATTGTTGTCGGCGATAATCGCCGCTTCCACATAGTTCACTGGCGAGATACGGCATATTGGAGCCTGCAATAATGCTTTGCCCATGGCAACCGTTTCGGGCTCATTCTGCAAAATTGCAAGAATCGCCGACGCATCCACGATCATTTCGGTAATCCTTTTTCGTCGTACAACAAATCTCCGTGGCCGGTGGACTTGTAGGGTTCTTCCCAGAGCGGAGCGGCTTCTCGTGCGATTTTGAGAATGCGCTCAAGCCGATCACCGCCGTAATTAGCCTCCACTTCTTTAAGCTCTTTCCGAACCGCGTGCTCAACCGCAGCCGTCATACTTCGCCCCGTAAGACGGGCAAGTTTTCGCACGAGGCGGTGAGTTTGTTCGTTCTTGATGTTTAGACTCATTGTCTACCTTCTACCTTCACAATTCTACCATTCTACCATGCGCCGTAATCTCTTCACAACAAGCAACAATGCCGCGATTCCCGTGAGCCAAACAGCGAAGGCCGTCTCCACCACCCAGCGGGGAGCAACTCCTACCCGCCGCAGCAAGAACGGAAGAAAATTCCACGTCGTGATGTGAACGTAATCCCAGGGATCCTGTGTCATGGACTCATTGTTTAATCCCCAAGCGTCCATCCTGCCGAGAGCAAACGCCGCGATATTCTTGAAGCGCAGCGCGATCACGAACGTGGGGTGACCAAGCGTCTCCATCTGGTAGATCTCCAACGGCAGCCAGAACGCCAGCGATGCGACTTGAATCACGAAGCTCACAACGACCAGCGCGACCCCGACTCGCCATATCCATCTTGCGAGCACCTGCGTCAGTGAGAGCGCGCGCATCCGCAGCAACAGCGGCACCGCCAGGAGCGCCGCCATCCCCACCGCACTCGAAACGTAGCGATCGCCCCAGGCAAAATCTCCGGCCCAATAGGTATATCTGGCATAGAAACTGATATAGCCCACCACTAGCAACAGCGAAGTCGCGCCGTAGGCACGCACTTCCGGAGACAGTCGCTTCCACATCCAAATCAGCAGCACAAGGGCCACGACCAACAGGGGATCAAAGAGAAAGATAGACTTCTCCGGCTTGAAAAGTGCGCCTAGGAAGCCCTCGTGGAACGGAGTGCTCCAGGGGAAATTTGCCGGCAGCGTCGGGTCCTGCAGCCGCTGTTCCTTCGCAAACAAC
>JBAVAV010000112.1:0-7129 GCA_049585895.1 Candidatus Sulfotelmatobacter sp.
GCTTTGGATAAGGCGGCTGGCCCAGCGGATTTTGTGATGCGTTCATACAGCCCGACGTAATAACCGATCAGGTTCGCGCGCGGGGCAGAAATCATACCACGCGGCAAAGTCAAGAGGAAGATAGATAGTCAATCGTGGCGTGCCGCTGCAAGACGGATCGGCGGCCTGCGTCCTAGCCGAGCGCTTCCGCCAGCTTGCCGCTCGCGATCAGCTCCGCAAGGCGCGCGAAATCGTGGTACATGACGCGGTCTTTCTCCATGGTCGCGCAGACCGACCGGATGGCGGCATGTGCCGCCTGCCCTCGCTTTGAGGTCTTCAGCGGCTTTTCCGCACGAAGATAAAAGTCCACGGCCTGCGCCGCGGCCATGGCCTCAATCGCCAGCACGTGGCGCGCGTTCTCGACGACGCGTTTTAGCTTGAGCGCCGCCGTCATGCCCATGGAGACGTAATCTTCTTTGTTACCGGAGGTCGTGATCGAATCCACCGACGCGGGATGCGCCAATACTTTGTTTTCGCTCACGAGCGCCGCGGCCGTCACCTGCGGCATCATGAAGCCGGAATTCAGGCCGGCGCCGGGCGCGAGAAACGGAGGCAGGCCTTCGCTGAGCGCGGGATTGACCAGCCGCTCGATGCGTCGCTCACTGATGCCCGCCAGCGCGCTCAGGGCGATGGCGAGATAATCGAGCGCGAACGCGATCGGCTCGCCATGAAAGTTTCCGCCGGAAAGAATATCGCCTTCGACCTTTTTCGGGTCGCTGATGAATACCAGCGGATTGTCGACGGCGGAATTGGCCTCGATCTCAAATACTTCGCGGCAATAGGCCAGCGTGTCGCGCACCGCTCCGTGTACCTGCGGAATGCAGCGCAACGAATATGCGTCCTGGACGCGGTCGCAGGCGCGATGCGACTCGCGAATCTGGCTGCCCTCCAGCATGCGGCGCAGATTGGCCGCGCTTTTTATCTGGCCGTTGTGTGGACGTGCTTTATGAATGCGCTCGTCGAAGGCGGTGTCGGTGCCCTTCAATGCGTCGCAGGACAGTGCGCCGATGACGTCGGCAGAATCTGCAAGAATTTCTGCCGCCAGCAGCGCCAGCGTGCCCACGCCCAGCATGCCCTGGGTGCCGTTGATCAGCGAGACCGCTTCTTTCGCCTCGAGCACGAGCGGTTTGATTTGCGCCCGCTTCAGCGCCTCGCCGCCGGCTGTGCGCGCGCCCTTGTCATCGAAGCACTCGCCTTCGCCGATTAGGACGAGCGCCAGATGTGCGAGCGGAGCTAAGTCGCCGCTGGCGCCCACGCTGCCCTGCGACGGCACGAATGGAGTGACGCCGCGGTTAAGCATCTCGCAAAGGGTGTCGATGACTACGGCGCGTATCCCCGAGTAGCCCTTGGAAAGAGAGTTCGCGCGCAGCAGCATCATGGCACGAGTATCGGCGGTGGCCAGTGGTTCCCCCACGCCGACCGCGTGCGAGCGCACCAGATTCACTTGCAGCTCGCGAATCTGGTCGCCGGCGATTCGCACATCGCTGAGCTTGCCCACGCCGGTGGTGATGGCGTAGGCGAGATGGTTGCCTGCGACAAGCGCGTCGACTACGGCGCGGGCGCGCTCCACTGCCTCGCGCGCATCCGCTGAAAGTAGCACCGGCCGGCGTTCGGCAGCAACGTCGCGCACGTTCTCCAGAGTGAGATCGTTCCCGTTGATATGAAGTGCGTTCAAGGTTGTCGGTTTCTATCTTTCGGTTTCGGGTTTTCCCGTTTCTGCTTTTCCCAGCGCCGCCCGGAAGACTTTCAGGTACTTCTCCTGCAGTTCGGCAATCTTCATGTTGACATCGGTGACGATGTGCGTGGTCTCGCCTTCGGCGATCAGCGATCCATCCTCCGCCAGCAGCAATTCGTAGGTGAAATGGATCACTGACTCGCGCACGTTGCGCAGCCGCGTGCGCACTACCACTTCGTCATCGTAGCGCACGGGCGCGCGATAGCGGCACTTGGCTTCGGCGACGGCAATGTAGCGTCCATCGACGCGCTCCATGTCGCGATAGGAGAATCCCAACTGCCGCAGCAGTTCCACGCGTCCTACTTCGAACCAAACAAAATGATTCGAGTGATACACCACGCCCATCTGGTCGGTCTCGACATAGCGAACTCGCAGACGAGTTTCATTGACCGCGGAATTCACGCTGGCTCCTTACAGTTGAATCTTAGAAAAATGCGAATCTCTTCAGCAGCATCATTTGCCCTTCCAAACCGGCTTGCGCTTTTCGAGAAATGAAGAAATGCCCTCTCGGAAATCCTCCGTGGAGCGGATGGCGGCGTTCTCGCGCAGGGCGGCTTCAATCTGAGCATCCAGTTCGACCCGAGCGTGACCGGTGAGCAGTTGTTTAGTGGCGCGCAAGGAAGTAGGACTGTTCTCCATCAACAGCGCGGCCAATTCGCGGGCACGCTCCATCAAATTGTCCGGCGCGACGATTTCGTTCACCAATCCCATGCGCATTGCTTCCTCCGCTCCGAAGAGTCTTCCGGTGAGCAGCAGATCGCGCGCCTGCTTCTCGCCCACTTGCCGCAGGAGGAATGTGGAAACGATGGCGGGCACAAAACCGATTCGAACTTCGGTATAGCCAAACTTGGCTTCGGGTACAGCCAGGGTGAAGTCGCAGAGAAAAGCAAGTCCGGTCCCGCCGGCAATGGCGGCGCCGTTCACCGCAGCGATCGTGACTTTGGGAAATTCATAGAGCGAGCGGAAGAGGTGGACCATGGTCTGCGAGTCTTGCAGGTTCTGCTCAGGCGAGCGGCCGAGCAGGGACTTCAGGTTTTCCAGGTCCATCCCGGAACAGAAAGCTTTGCCGGCGCCGGTGAGGATGACGACGAGCGCGTCTGACTTCGCCACTTCCTCCAGCGCGCGCAGCAGGTCGTCGATTAACTCAAAGCTAATGGCGTTGCGTTTGTCGGGACGGTTCAGTGTGACCGTGGCCACGCCGCCCTCAAATACGAGTTGGACCGTTTTATAGATCATCGTTCTCAGTGCATGCTTTTCTGCTGCGACTCCCTTCGGCTCGGCTCAGGTCAAGCGCTCGCCCCGCTAGTGAAGAGCGGGGCTTCGGGGATGACGCCGGTCCCGAAGGTTACCACTCAATCTGCGGCGCGCGCACCCGAAAACTTCGCGGCGATTCCAGCCGTAACCTTGAGCAGCGTGTCCAACGGTTTCAGCGCTGGTAATTCCGCCCGTCGCTGCTTGAGCGCGGAGAGCACAGTTTCCGTGGGAATGTTGCCCACCAGGGCATCTTGCGCGAAGGGGCAACCGCCGAGGCCGCCGAGCGCCGAATCGAAGCGGCGGCAGCCCGCGTCGTAGGCCGCGACAATCTTTTCCGCGGCGTGTTCCGGCCGGCTGTGCAAGTGCGCGCCGATTTCCAGGTAGCCGTACTTGTCATTGACTGCGCCGAGCAAATCGCCGATCTGCTGCGGCGTGGCCACGCCGACCGTATCTGCCAGCGAAATCATGCGCAGGTTGTCGACTTCCATCAGCGCGATCGCTTCCAGCACTTCGTCAGCGCTCCACAAGTCGCCATAAGGGTTGCCGAAGGCCATCGAGATGTAGACCACCACGTCGAGGGCCGCGTTGTCAGCTTTTGTTTGGATCTTTTCCAGTTCGTCGAGAGCGTCTTCGGCCGACTGATTCTGATTCTTGCGCAGGAAGGTTTCGGAAATCGAGTACGGAAATCCCAGAGTGCGCACGGCGTGTGTGTCGATGGCTCGCTGCGCGCCTTTCTCGTTGACCACGATACCGATAATCTCCACATCGTCGGGAGGATCGAGTTCTTTCAGTACTTCTTCGGAATCCGCCATCTGCGGGACGGCCTGGGGCGAAACGAACGACACGGCGTCGATGTGCTTAAACCCCGCGCTGATCAAGGCTTTCAGGTAGTCAGACTTCAAATCGGCGGGGATCTGCTCCGGCAGGCCTTGCCAGGCATCGCGGGGACATTCGATCAGCTTTACGGGCTCGGACATAACTCACCACGGAGACACGGAGGCACGGAGAAAACATTATAGAAAACAACTTTAGAGTACCTTCCTGACAATTCCTCCTCGGGTTAGGACTGAAACGTTGAAGCTCAGGATGAGTCCAACTCGTTTGCCGGTAAGTTTCAAGTACGTGAGAAGTTGCGCTTCGTGGACGGGAAGAATGTGATCAATGCATTTGAGTTCCAGCACCAGTACCTCTTCAACCACAAGGTCAATCCGGTAACCGCAGTCGAGGCTGACGCCCTTGCATCGGACCGGCAACGGCGGCACTTGCCGCTCAAACTTCAACTCTCGGAGATGCAGTTCATGGCAGAGGCACTCTTCATAGGCCGATTCCATAAGGCCGGGTCCAAGTTCGCGGTGTACTTCAATGGCAGCGCCGATCACCTGTTCGGTCAGGCCCTCATGAAGAAGTTTGCTCCGTGTCTCCGTGTCTCCGTGGTGAATCATGTTTGCAGCACTCCCACCTTGAATTCGGCTACGTCCGGGTTCAGGGTTGCGGCTTCCAGGGCTTGGGCGATGGCGGCGCGGGTCTCGCTGGGATCGATGACCTTGTCGATCCAGAGGCGCGCGGCGCCATAGCGCGGGTCGGTCTGCTCGTCGTAGGTGCGCTTTACCGATTCATATAGTTCTTTCTTTTCTTCGTCGCTCAATTTCTTGCCGCTGCGTTCGAGTTGTTTCACTTTGATTTCGACCAACGTTCCTGCCGCAGAATCGCCGCTCATTACGGCGTAGCGCGCCGTGGGCCAGGCAAATACGAAGCGCGGGTCGTAAGCCTTGCCGCACATGGCGTAATGTCCCGCGCCAAACGATCCGCCCACGATGACCGTAATCTTCGGCACCACGGAATTGGAGACCGCGTTGACCATTTTCGCCCCCGCCTTGATGATGCCGCTCCATTCGGCGTCGCGTCCGACCATGAATCCGTTCACATCCTGGAAGAAGATGAGCGGGATCAGGTGCTGGTTGCAATCCATGATGAAGCGGGCAGCTTTTTCGGCGGACTCGGTATAGATGACGCCGCCGAACTCGGTACGCTTGTGGCCTTCGTGATCGAGCTGCTGCGCGTGAAGTTTCTGGTTGGCGACGATGCCGACGGCGAAGCCACCAATGCGTCCGTAGCCGCAGACCAGCGTTTTGCCATACTCGGGTTTGTACTCGTCGAAGCGGCTGCCGTCCAAAATGCGGGCCAGAATCTCTTTGGTGTCGTAGGGCCGCGCCGGCGAGGAATCGTAGATACCGTAAATCTCCTCGGCCGCAAACAACGGCTCGACGGGCTTTTTGCGGTCCCAGGGAGACTGGCGCCGGTATCCCCACTTCTCGACGATGGAGCGGATGCGCGCGATGCAGGATTCGTCGCTCGGCTCGCGAAAATCGACGGTGCCGCTGATGCCGGAGTGCATAGCGGCGCCGCCCAATTCCTCCGCGGAAACTACCTGGCCAATCGCGGCCTGTACCAGTGCCGGACCGGCAAGAAACAGGCCACTGCCGTCAGTCATGAGCACGTGATCGCACATGACGGGAAGATATCCGCCGCCGGCCACGCACATGCCCATGATGGCGGCAATCTGGGGAATACCCAGGGCCGACATGACAGCATTGTTGCGGAAGACGCGGCCAAAATCGTCGGTGTCGGGGAAGACATCTTCCTGCAGCGGCAGAAACACGCCTGCCGAATCGACAAGATAAATGGTAGGAATGCGGTTCTCGATGGCAATGTTTTGCGCCCGGATGACCTTCTTTGCGGTCATGGGGAAAAACGCTCCGGCCTTCACCGTAGCGTCATTGGCGATGATCATCAGCAGGCGCGTGTGGATGCGGACCAGCCCGGTGATCACGCCGGCGGCGGGCGCTCCGCCCCACTCTTCGTACATGCCGTAGGCCGCATAGGCGCCAAGTTCGAAAAACGATTTGGGATCGGCCAGCAGTGCGATGCGTTCGCGCGCGGTGAGCCGCTTCTTGGCGTGCTGGTTTTCGATGGCCTTGGCGCCGCCGCCTTCGCGGATTTTTTCTTCCTCGTTGTGCACCTGCGACATGAGATCTGCGAGAAAGCGCATGTTGGCTTCAAAGCGCGCGGAGGTGGGATCGATCTTCGACGCCAGGACGGATGGCAGGACGCTCGACAGCGCAGACGAACTGGGCGCGGGGAATTCGGAGCGGTCGGCCATGGGCAATGGGAAAGAGAGCGGACTGTTTACGGTATACCAGCCACGCGGAAGCGCGCAAACGCGAGGGACAGTTTCACCACGGAGACACGGGAGACCCGAGAAAACGACACGGCCTGGCCGGAGCGAGAAAAAATGGGCGGGCGATCAAGGGTTTGTTTTGTAACAGGGTTCCAGTGTCGCCGCCTGGAGAGGAAATGTGTTCCGTCTGCCATCTGCTCTCATTCGTCGCCGCGAAGGGTACTTCGGTAATGCGATGCTGTCAGCCTGTCTTGCCGAAAGTCAACTGAGTGCGCACCTGAGGTCGCTGGCTTGACACAGCGATGGAAAGTTCCGCGCGAAGGAGCAGGAATGAGTGAGCTGCGCGTCGGGACGCTAGTCGTTGCGTTGCTGTGTGCTGCCCTCCCCGGTTGGGCGCAAACTGCGACGCCGAGCGATCAGGAAGCTATTGCGATTTTGGTGCAGCAAGTCAGGGATCTGCAGAAAGAGACCGGGGAACTGCGCGAAAAGGTGAAGGCGCTCGAAGGCGATCGAGTGGGCGCGCCTGCTCCCGCCGGCGAAACCGCACCGGTGGCTTCCCAGCCGCCCCAAACCAGTCCGGAACCGGCTGAGCCTCCTCCTGGACTGATGGCCTCTCTGCACGAGTTGCGCGGCATCCAATGGCGAGGCTTTGGTGAACTCGATTACAAGGTTCTCAACCAGCGCCAGCCGGAAACGGCAACGTATGGGTTCGTCCCTGGTTCAGCTGGGAGCTTTTATACCGGCGATTTTGGTCTCTTTCTAACGTCAAGACTTACAGACAGAGCCAGCGTGCTTTCCGAGATTGTTTTCGAGGAAGGCGATGCGCAGAGCTACAAAATAGATTTACGACGGATCCTGCTCAAGTACGACAGGAACGACCACTTGAAGTTCTCTTTCGGCCGCTACCAGACCAACATCGGATA
>JBAVAV010000113.1:0-18034 GCA_049585895.1 Candidatus Sulfotelmatobacter sp.
TCGCATCGGCGCGTCGCAAGCAACGAACCGGCTCGCGCAGCCGCCCGGAGGGAAGCAGGCGATCACGCGCATCCTCCGGCGTGGCCAGGACAATGTCGAAATCGCGGAACAGCGCGCGGTGCTGAAAACCGTCGTCAAGCAGATGGAGTTCCGCCCCGAATCGAGATTCAACGAAGCGCCCGGCCTGGTATCGATCTTCACCCACGATCACTGGAACCTGGAGCTTTCGAGCGATCAGCAAAGGCTCGTCGCCGAAATCGTGTGGCGACCCGGCCGGATCGACCAACAAAACACCGTGCGACCTCCGTCCATAGCCGCGAGAAAGAACATCGAACTTGACTCCGCGCGCTTTTAGCAATTCGCCGAGAAGAAGAACGAACGGAGTTTTGCCCGAGCCTCCCGTGGAAAGATTTCCCACACTCACCACAGGGCCTGGCAGTCGCCGTGCCCGCAAAATGCCACGGTCATAAAGTGCGTTGCGTACTCCGGTGATGCCGCCGTACAGAGCTGAGAGCGGATTCACGTTCATGGCGCGGGCCGGGTTGAAGAAAGTAGGGGCATTCTCTCAACGGCAAGCAGGTCCTGCAGTTCGTCCGCCGTCCGCGCCGAGGCTCCGGCCTGCGAGCGCATGGTTTCCGCGGCGCGCTGGCCCAGAGCCTTACGCTCCGCATCGTTCGCTAACAACTCCATCCACACCAGCGGCAACTCGGCGGGTCCGGCGATCCGCACCGCCTCGCGGCTGTGGAACAGGCTGACGATGTCGCGGAAGTTTTCCGTGTGATTGCCTACCGTAATGGCGACTCCGTGCTGCGCCGGTTCGATGATGTTATGCCCGCCTCGCGGCACCAGACTGCCGCCCACGAAAGCCACATCCGCAAGCGCGTAGAGCGCGGCCAGTTCGCCGATCGTATCCACCAGCAGAACCCCGCCGGCGACCGACTCTTCATTCCACAACGAGCGCCGCCAAAAGCGTATCGACATTTGCCGCAGCAGCATGGCCACGCTTTCGAAGCGCTCGGGATGCCTCGGCACCAGCAGCATCACCGCGCGCGGGTGCCGCACCAATACATTTTCAAACGCCTTCAGCAGCAGCGGCTCCTCGCCTTCTACGGTGCTTCCGCAAACCAATATTGGTCCGGCGCTGGCCTGGGAGCCGGCTTGAGAAATTGACTCGCGGAGGGTGTCTACGATCAGCGCCTGTGCGGGCGGTTGCATATCGAATTTGAGATTGCCAGTGACCCGCACGCGCTCCGGCTTCGCGCCAATATCCCGCAACCTCGCGGCGTCCTGTTCGGTTTGTGCCAGGAACAAGTCGACGTTCGCCAGCATCCGCCGCAAGGCCCAGCGAAATCGCCGATAATCCGGCCAAGACCGGTCCGAGATGCGGGCATTCACTACCGCGATGCGTGCGCCACTACTATGCGTTAGACGCAGAAAGTTCGGCCAGAACTCAGTTTCGGCGATCACAACAAGTTGCGGACGCAGCGCCCGCAGATAGGGCCGGATGGCGAATGCGAAATCCATGGGGAAGTAAAAGACATTCTCTTCCCCAAAGCGTTTGCGGGCCAGCGCCTGCCCGGTATCGGTGGTAGTTGAAACGACGATGCGATGTTGTGTGAACCGTTGCCGTAGTGCCTCGACCAAACCGCCGATAGCAAGCACCTCGCCGACGGAAACCGCGTGCACCCAGATCAGCGGGGCCGGGGGAGTTGACGAACGCTCGTTCAGGGAACCGAGCCGCAACCGGGCTGGGACTTTTCCCAGACGCTCGGACAGTCCCAGGCGGTACTTGCAATGGCGCGCCATCTGAAAAATCCAGTACGGCAGAGCCGACACCATTCCCGCCGCCAGCAGCACGCTGTAGAGAAAGTAGCTCAAGTGCAGCCATTCTAAACGCAGATCAGTGATCCGGCGGGCAGTCGCGGCCAGGCTGTCTCATAAATCGCTTTGGAAAAAACACGGCCTAACAGGGATGCGGAAGAGTCGAAAATGCGTGAGTAACGTGGTTGAGCGGCGCTTCAGCGCCACGTTAAGCATTCGACATCAAATGCCGGGCTTTTGCCCCGTTATAATCGGTAAGCGGAATTTCCTCGATGCATCAAAGCACGCCCACCACCCGAGTGCGTCTGCTGATCGCCACCTCTTGCCTGGTGTGTTTACAGATGTGCTTTTTCACGCCGTATCTCGCCGCGAAAGATTTCGTGAAGCCCGCTGCGCAACCGGCCCGCAGCTATCCCGCCCACGACGACCATCTCGCCGAGAAACTCGCCATTGCAGTCGATCCCTATGACACTCCCGAGAAGGCAAAGATTTTCTCGGTGGAGTTTCGCGACTACGGTTTTCTGCCGATTTTTTTCATCGTCACCAACGACGGCGATCAGCCCGTCTCGATCGCCGATATCGACGTCAAGCTGATTACCCCGAACCGCTCGAAGTTCACGCCCATTTCTTCCGAAGATATCTATCGCCGCCTGTCGCACCCGCAAGCCAACACCAACTCGCCGCTGCCCTTTCCTATCCCGCACAAGAAGGTCAAGGGCACGGTCAGCAAGAAAGAAATGGACGAGATCGACTCGGCGCAGTTCGCCGCCAAAGCGGTCGAGCCGCACACCACGCAGTCGGGATTCTTGTTTTTCGATGTCGGAGACCTGTCGGCGCCGCTGGCAGGCGCTCACATCGACATCACCGGCGTCAGCGACGCCAGGGGCAACGAGCTGCTGTACTTCGAGATTCCGCTCGAGAACTATCTGAACGCCCCGCAAAAGCCGAACTAGATCGTCCGAGCTTGTTATGGTTTACGGTGTCAACCGGAACACCGTACCGCAGCCGCTGGCATTGCCATCGCAAAAGCGCTGTAACGTCAGACCCTCCCACGCGCTGCCCGATCGGACGCGACGCCGATTCGAACCTGCGAATTCTGCTGTGAGTTTCTGCCCTGAAATAATTCCTCCGACATCGAGCCACTGAAGCGGTTTCAAAATGGAATTTCCACGCGATAGGGGAGGGTCCCCCCTCTCCCCCATCTAGTGGAATCATCCGCTTAGCGGGAATTTGGGAAGTAATCCTAGGCGCACAATCACTTGCGGGCAAAAACTTGAAAACACGGGAGTTAAGACTATCGTGGTTCACGCGTACTGTACCGCCTCCGCCTTGACGATGATGGACCGATTTGGAGCGGGAAGCAAGGTTAGATATCACATAGGCTTTGTGATTGTGAAGGATACATGGCGCGTTGCAGACCTTCGGGACCGAAGTCTTCTCCGTGTCTCTCCAAACGGCAAGAGCGGTGCACCCGCTCGTGAAACAGAAGGTGAAAGGCTGGGCGAGCTCCCAGGCTCCTTGCAAAAAACCCAAGGGTGGGGCAGCCTCTCTTGTGTGCTTCCTAGGAAGAGAACGACGAAAGAGTGGGAGTCCGGCCCACAGCAGCGTGCCTGGATGCTCGTTTCAGTGTTCATCTTAGCTCTGCTGACGGCCGCTGCCACGGTGCTGCGTTTCCTGTTCCTGCTGCGCAAGCCTTTCTGGTTTGACGAATGCTTCAGCGTCGAGGTGGCGCGCCTGGGCTGGCGCGATTTCGCGCACCTGCTGTGGTGGCGCGAAGCCAATATGTCGCTGTATTACCTGCTGCTGCGTGGCTGGCTGCAACTCGGGCAGGGACCGTTCTTCATCCGTAGCCTGTCGGTGCTGCTTGCGCTGGCCACGCTGCCAGCCGCCTATTGGCTGGCTTGCCAGCTGTTTGACCGCCGCGTGGGCTTGATTGCGGTGGCCCTGTTGAGCTTCAACGCGTATCACATTCGCTACGCGCAGGAAGTCCGCAGTTACGCGCTGTTCGTGCTGCTGGCTACGCTGTCGAGCGGATTTTTCGTTGCGTGGTTGCAGCCTTCAAGACTCAACCGCTTCGGCTACGCGCTCACCAGCGTGTTGGCGATTTATTCCCATCTCTACGCCCTGCTGCTCGTCGTGGCGCAATGCCTGTCGTTGACCGTGCGAACGTGGGAGGCACCCCAGCCGCGGCCCTTACGGAGGGCATTGGGATGGATCGGACTGTCGGCATCGCCCCTGCTGGTGTTTGCAGCCAAGACCGGGGCCGGCCCCATTCGCTGGATTCCGCGCCCTGGCGTTCATGATTTGCTGGAATACAGCGAGCGCATGGCCGGCAATGACGGGCTGCCTCTGATGCTGCTATACGTAGCGGTGTGCGCCGTTGCGCTTGTGCCTCAGCGGAAGCGTTTGTTCGCCAGGACAACGGAATGGGACACTTGGCGGTACCAGTTTCTTCTAAGCTGGCTGTTTTTCCCGGTGGCTCTGACCGTGTTGCTGTCCGTTGCCCGCCCGCTGTTCCTGGCCCGCTACTTCATCTTCTGCCTGCCTGCCCTGATCATTCTGGCGGCAGCGGGCCTGGCAAGATTACGAACCTGGATGCTTGGCGTTGGCCTTGCGGCCATGCTGGCGCTCTCGCTGCAGGGAACGCTTTCTTACTATGATCACGACTTCGATCTTGACCGCGACGCCTCGGGAGCCGCGGCCAATTACATTCTCGATCACGCCCAGCCAGGCGATGTGATTCTTTTTCACATCGCAGGAGGGAGGATCCCGTACGAATTTTACAAGTCGCTGCGGGAGAGAAGCGCATCCGCGAGCGCTTCCGCGCCGCAAATTATTTATCCACGGCACGCGGATCATCTCGACTACCGCGACTTCACGGGCAAGCCCTCTCCCGATTTGGTGCAGTCGCTGCCCATGCACTATGCACGTGTCTGGGTGGTGCTGATGGATAACGAGACTCAGGCAGGCCCCGACGCAACTACGGCGATGCTCAACCAGACCCTGGGCGAGTCGTTCCTCCAGATGCAGCGGTCAGAATTCCCGCGAGTGGAAGTCAGGCTCTACAGCCAGCGTTGAGGCCGACCTACTCGCTGCTCTGCGAGTGGTTGGTCGGCGAATTCCAGAGGAAAAAACGCCTCCTCCGGGGTTGACTCCGAAGGAGGCAGGCTCTAGCAAATAAATCGCGATCTACTTCTTCTTATCTCTACTTCGACTGATCCATGGTGATGCCTTGATTGCCGGGCTGTTTCTCGGCTTTGGCTTTCTTCGTAGCCATGGTCTTATCGACCCAGCCGTCCGCGGTCTTCAGATCTTCCGCACGCGCGGCCAGATCGTCGCATTCCACGTCGGCCTTTTCGCGGTACATCAGGTTCATATACGCCATGGCATCGTCGTAGTCAGGACGAAGCTGGATGGCCTTGTTCAGGCTCTCAATCCCTTCCTCAATGGCGGGAGCATTCTTCTGCTTCAGTTCGTCGCAGACCTTCTTCTGGTCTTTATTCTTCGGATTTAGGTTTTCTTCCGGCTTCAGACCGAGTTTGGCGCGTTCTTCCATGCGAGGCTGGTAACAGGCTGTCCAGTCGATTACACCCACGGAGTAATACGGTTCAGGATCGTTGGGATCGGCGTCGGAAGCAAGGCGGTAGAACTTTTTGGCGTCGTCAAACTTCTTCATGTTCAGGTAAAGGTAGGCAATGCCCTTGGCGGAGTTCACCCGCTGATCGCGCGCCGGCCTGGGCGAATCGAGAACGTGTTGGTATTGCTCAATCGCCTGTTCGGCCATGTGGTTGTTATCGGGCGTATCGGCGCCGGGGATATATTGCTGCGCGTAGGCGGTGGCCAGGTACATCTTGGCGTTCAGCAGGCCGGGATCGAGGGCGACAGCCTGCTGGAAGTGCCCGATGGCTTCTTCGTATTTGGCGTTCTTGTAAGCGGTCACACCCTTGTTAAGTTGGTCCCGAGCGCGCAGCTTGTCGCAGCCCACGGAAGAAAAGAGCACGAGCACAGCCGCCGCCAGGGTGAGCAATCGAATATGTTTCTTCATTGCGGTATGAGTCTCCCTTGGCACAGAATCCTAGGCCCGAAGACAGCGGATTGGCAAGCGCTAGCCGCACGCGGCACGGAAGCAGGTGTTCTGTGCGCGGGCCCATTGCGGCGTGAAGCACGCGGCCGCGAAAGCCAGCCGCAGCCGCCGGGTTCTAGCCGCCGGCTTCTATCTTTGCAGTGATCAGGCCAACCTTGTCCACGCCGGCAGCGTGCGCGATATCAATCACATTCGCCACATCGGCAAAAGGAATGGGGTCATCGCCCTTCACAAACATGACTTTCTCGGCACGGGTCTTGTAGATGTCGGTGAGGCGCCCCTGCAAATTGTCCCAGGTGGCCTCTTCGTTGTTGATCTTCACGCCCGGATCCTGACCCGCGCCGCGATCAATCAACTGCACTACGATGGTGCGGTCGGGAGTATTGTTTTTGGGCGCGTTGGGCGGAGGCGGCTGGGGAACCAGCGCATCCAAACCCTTGGGCGTGAGCGGCGTGATCACCATGAAGATGATCAGCAGCACCAGCAAAACGTCAATGAGCGGTGTGACGTTAATATTCGCACTCTGGCCTCCGCTGGGGCCGACTGCCATACTCATGGTCGTTCTCCTCTATTGCCCGCCAGCCGTGGGAGCGGCAGGTGGAGCGTTTGGAGTATTTTTCCTCTGATCGGTAAGCAAGCCCAGATCGTCAACTCCGGCGGCGCGCACCGCGTCCACTACCTGGACCACGTTGCCGAAGTGAGCTCGAGCATCGGCTTTCACGTAGACGATCTTGTTGGTGCGGTTGGTCAGGCGATCCTTCACCTTACCGGTCAGACTGTCTGGGGTGATTTTGTCGGTGCCAAAGAAAACGTCGCCGTTACGCATGACCGAAACCAGCAACGCGTCTTCCTTGTCGGCGTCCTGCATCGGCGTGGGATTGTTGACCTTTGCCATGTCCACGCTGATTCCGTGCTGCAACATGGGCGTGATCACCATGAAGATGATCAGAAGCACCAACATCACATCCACCATGGGAGTCACGTTGATGTCGGAGTTTACGTTGGCTCCTTCGTTTCGTTTTGCTAATGCCATAGCGTCTCCAAGACTTTTCCTTCCCGACTGGGTCCGGCGCGCCCCGCGTTAGTCAGGAGGCCCGGCGCCGTTTCGGCGCCGGACAAGCAACTCAACGCATAGCTTTGCGCCCGGGCGGAGCCGGAATCCTAGCGGCGATCTCCGCGCCGCTTCAGGAAGTAGTCGATCAGTTCGCTCGAGGAGTTATCCATCTCCACGTCGAACGCTTCCACCCGGCCCGTTAGGTAGTTGAACATCATCACGGCTGGGATGGCCACCAGCAGGCCGATGGCGGTCGTCACCAAAGCTTCGGAGATGCCACCGGCCACCGCTGCGAGACCGGTCGCCTTCTCCTGCGCGATGCCCTTGAAGGCGTTCAGAATGCCCATCACCGTGCCGAACAGGCCCACGAAAGGAGCCGTCGATCCGATGGTGGCGAGTCCGCCCAAGCCGCGCTTCAACTCGGCGTGCACGATGGCTTCGGTGCGCTCCAGAGCGCGCTTGGAAGCCTCAATGGTTTCGCCGGGAATAGCGCCAGGGCTGTCCTGGTGGGCCTTGAATTCCATCAGGCCAGCGGTTACAACCTTGGCCAGATGACTTTTCTTGTTGCGTTCGGCGACTTTGATCGCTTCGTCAATGCGGCCATCGCGCAGAGCTCCGGCGACAGCCGGGGCAAAAGCGCGCGACTGTTTGCGGGCCGCGCTGTAAGCCATGGCGCGATCGATCATCACGCCGATCGACCAGCCCGACATGATGAACAGGATGACCACCACGGTCCGGGCCACCCATCCCATCTGTCTCCACAAGGAAATGGGGTCCCAACCTACGGCGCCACCCTCTTGCGCGATCCAGGCCGCGACCATAGGCACATGAGTGAAAATTGCTCCTGCAAGGTTAGCTAAGAACATGAGTTGCTTTTCCCTCCTCGAAACTGTTTAGGCTTTGATGCAAATTCAGATTCCGTCGTGCAGACAAGTGCTGCACAATCGGTTCAAAAAGAAATCCTGCACATCTATGCGTCAGCCCAAAACGCGGGCCGCAGCACACTCGTCATGCTTTGTCGCTAGAGGCGCGGCAGCCTGCGTGAGCGTTGCGGACTCGCTCCGGGCCACCGTTTTTGGGTGGGGAGGGGAGGGCCACATTTGTTCACTCTTAAGGCTTCCTGCCTGACTTCACTCGCTCGTGGGGGTCTAGCCTCCCGACAGTGTGAAGTTCACCACTACTTCTGTATCCACCTCAACCGGCTCTCCGTTCAGCAGGTACGGCCTGTACTTCCACTGCTTCACGGCTTCGATGGCCGCGGGTGCCAGCATGGGATGACCACTGATCAACTGCAGATTCTCGATCGAACCATCCTTGCTGATCTGTGCCCTTAACAGCACCTGACCCTGGATGCGGGCTTGCCGCGCCAGAGGCGGGTACGTGGGCTGCACCTTCCTGACCAGCAGACCCGACGATACACCTTGAGAAACCCGGACTCGCTGGGGCGTGGCGACCTTGGGAACGGCCATCGGCGTTGAACTGATGATGCCTCCGATCACACCGCCCATCTGGCCTCCCGGAATCCCTCCCGGAACGCCACCCACTACGCCGCTTGAAGCCATGACGGGAGGAGCTTCGTCCTCCTTGATCATCTGTACTTTCTCAGGAATCTTGGTGGGGGTGCGGAGTTGCCCGTTGACGATGTCGGTTTGAATCTGTTTCACCACATGCACCGGCGCCGCTGCGGGCGGAGGCGGTGGTGGAGGCGGAGGGGGAGCCACCAGGAAGGTCATTAGCTGCTGCTTGGGTAAGGCCTCGGTGAAGATCAACGGAACTAACACCAGTAAAATCACCAAACCCACCTCGAGAGTGAAAGCCAGGAAGGTGGTGCGACCCCGCTTGGTTTTGAGCCTGCCGCCGGATTCCAGAAGGCTATCTTCAAACATAGAGTTTCTCCCTAAGACTTCAGAGCCTACGTAAGTTTAGACACCGACTGCTTCCTCTTTGCTCCCAAACCGAACCACCCGTCATCCCCAAGCCCGGCCCGGGGCCAACTACATCTGCTAAGCATCTGCAAATAAAGACTTCGCGCTAAATGCCCGCCCCTGCTTGGCTCTCACTTAATCCGTCCAGTCACCGCTGCCGGCCGTCGCGCCCGACCGATTCGCCAATCCTGGTAAGCCACCAGAATCGGGGCCGCAATGGCGATTGACGAATACGTCCCAATTAGGATGCCGATTACCAGCGCGAGGCTGAACCCGTGAAGCACCTCGCCTCCAAATAAATAGAGTGCGAGTACGGTAAGGAAGGTTAGGCCCGCTGTCAAGATGGTCCGGCTTAAGGTCTGGTTGATGCTCCGGTTGACGATATCCGCCAATTTCTCGCGCCGCATGAGCTTAATGTTCTCGCGAATGCGGTCAAATACTACGATCGTGTCATTATTGGAGTAGCCGATCAGCGTCAGGATGGCGGCAATCACGGTCAGCGAGATGTCTTTGTTGAGGAGCGAGAATGCGCCCACGGTGATAAGAGTATCGTGAAAGACGGTGATTACAGCCGCAATTCCGTAGATCCACTCAAAACGGAAACCCAAATAGACCAGCATTCCAGCCAGCGAATAAGCCGTTGCCAGCAAGGCCTGCCGGCGCAACTGGCCTCCTACCTGGGGTCCGACGATTTCGACGTTGCGCACACCGAAATCGGACAGGTAGAAGCCATCCGACAGCGACGCAACTACCGCAGGATCGATCTCGGCAGCAGCCTTCAATTGATCCAACGAACCCAGGACACCGCCTTGGGTCTTGTCGCGATAGTCGACTACGGCCTGGGCCTGCGCCGTGTATTTCTGGTCAGCGTCGCTGCCCAGATGCAGCGGGTCTCTATCCATCAGGTAATTCTTAATTGTTAAGAAACTGGAGTTGTTCAGATCCTGCCTGCCCGCTGGAACGTTGGTCTCAAGAGCGTTGATGATCTGTGTCTTGCCTTTGTCCAGCGCCTGTTCACTGGTCTCCTGCACATCGAGGTCAATCAATTCTTCGTTGTTGGAAACCGCGCCATAGCGCTGAATTTTCGCATTGTGCAAGCCCACGCGATCCATGGCCGCGCGAATCGCGTTGTCATCGGGCGGGTGCGAGAACTTGACGTATACAAGCGTGCCGCCGCGGAAATCGACTCCGTATGGGATGCCATGCCAAAACAGCATAGAAAGCACGCCCGCCACGCTAAAGACCAGCGAAAACGAGAGAAAGTACCACTTCTTGCCGAGAAAATCTATATTGGGATTGCGAAAGAACTCCACCTGCGTTTAGCCCCTTATCTTAAGAAATGCGCTTACTCATTGACGATTGAGTGATCGAGTCATTGTGTGATTGAAAACCCACGGCGCGCCAGGTCTTCAATCGCCCGATCATCCCATCGCTCAATAACTCAATTCTCTAAATGCTCAAGGCTTCGCCGCGCTGCTTGCGGCTCAGCACCCAGTCAAAGATCACGCGCGAAACGAACACCGCCGTGAACAGGTTCGCCAGAAGGCCGAAAGTGAGCGTCACGGCGAAACCCTTCACCGGGCCGGTGCCGAACAGAAAAAGAATGGCGGCCGAGACGATGGTCGTGACGTGCGTATCCACGATGGTGATCCAGGCATGACTGAAGCCCTGATCAACCGCCGAGGGCGGCGTCTTGCCATTGCGCAACTCTTCGCGAATGCGCTCAAAAATCAGCACGTTGGAATCCACGCCCATGCCGACCGTCAGAATCACGCCGGCGATTCCGGGTAAGGTCAAGACCGCTTCGAAGTACCCCATGAATCCCAGCAGGATGATCAGGTTCAGCAGCAGTGCGATGTCGGCGTTAATGCCCGCCGCGCGATAGTACACCAACATAAAGATCAGCACGGCCATCATGCCTACGATGGCGGCCCGAACTCCGGCGCGGATGGAATCAGTCCCCAGAGATGGTCCGACGGTACGCTCTTCGAGATACTTGATACCCGCCGGCAGCGCGCCCGAGCGCAGAATCATGGAAAGATCTTTGGCCGCCTGCTGGCTCATGTGGCCTCCGCTGATTTCGCCGGTATCGCGTATGGGCTCTTTGATGTTGGCCACCTCCTGGACTTTGTTGTCTAGGACCACCGCCAGAGAATCGCCCACGTGCGAGGAAGTGAAATTGAAAAAGCGCTGCCCGCCTTCTCCCGTAAGGGTGAAGCGAACATTGGGCTGGCCGTTCTGGTCGGTGCCGGGATCGGCGCTGCGCAGATCTTTTCCGCTCACGGCGGAAACCCGCGAGACCAGGAACCAGGTGTCACCTTCGCCGTTCGCTCTCGCAGCAGCGGTTCCGGGCATCAGAATCGCGTCCGGAGGAAGAACGCCTCCCTTGCTCTGCAGTGCGGCCTGCTCGCTCGGGTAGGGTCCGCCCAGCGATTGCTTGATTTCAAGCATCGCCGTGGACTGCATGATGGCCTTCACCCGGCCGGGATCGTCCACGCCGGGCAATTGCACGAGAATCTGGTATTGCCCGAGGCCGTGCTCCTGAATGGTGGGCTCACTCACGCCAAGCGAGTCGATGCGATTGCGGATGGTCTCAATCGCCTGGGTGACTGCCTTCTTCTTCAAGTCGTCCAGCATCTGCGGCTTCATGGAGACGGCCCAGGTATTTTCCGCGCCCGAGGTGAGATTGTATTCGGGCAGCCGCTGCGAGACGATATCCAACAAATCCTTGCGCGAGTCGGCAGGCACGCCTTTCACGACAATCTTGTCAGGATTGTTTTGGGGATCGGGTTTGGTGATCTCGGCGAAGGCGATCTTGTGCTTGTTGAGCTGCTCTTTGAGGGTCTCGATGGCGTTGTCGGAATCGACGCTGACCGCATCGTTTACCTGCACCTGCAGGATCAGGTGGGTCCCACCCCGCAAATCCAGCCCCAGGTGGATGTGATCGGTCACAGCGGCCAGCAGTCCCTGACCGGAAAAGCTCTTCGGAATGCCGACAATCCCAAAGACAAAGACGACCAGGATAGCGACGATCAGCAACAACTTCCAGAGAAGATTCTTGTTCATAAGAAACGGAAACACGAATAATCGGTTTTTAAGTTACTTGGTCTTTACTTCCTCGTCCGGAGTGGTCAGTTGTGCCACAGACGCCTTGGTCACTTCCAAACGCAGGTTATCCGGAGGAATTCGCAGATGGATGCAGTCGTCTTTCAGGGCCACCACCGTTCCCCGCAAACCTCCAGTAGTGACAACCCTGTCGCCGGTCTTGATTCCATCGAGCATGGTCTGCCATTTTTTCTGGCGGCGCTGCTGGGGAAGAATCAGCAGAAAGTAGAAGATGCCCAGCATCAACCCCATCATGAGGACGAAGGACATACCGCCGCCGCCCGGTAACTGTGCTGCCAGTAAGAGTTCTAGGTTCATGAAGTCTGTGCGGACGACTCCGCGAAAAACTGCCCGCGCCCGGAAGCCGCCGCGCGGGAACTTGTCATTTCACCACGGGAGTTCTGATCGATTCCGACCGGATAATCCTTGAAAGCTCAGGCTTGAATCCGGGACAGCCGTCCCAGCCAGGGTCACGGTTTCGGCCGCGACCCGACATTGGAAAGAAAACGGGACTCTTCCCCAAGTCGAATAGAATGACGCACCCGGCGCATGGTGTCAAGGTAGAAACTTAGATTGTGGATGGTAAGGAGCACTTGCGCCAGCACTTCATTCGAAGCATAAAGATGCCGCAAATATGCCAGCGAATAGCGCCCACAAACCCGGCAGCCGCAATTGGCATCGAGCGGGCCCTGATCCTGGGCGTAGCGCGCCTGCTTAATAGAGACTCTCCCCTGCGAGGTGAACAAAAGGCCGTGGCGCGCAGCCCGCGTAGGCAGCACGCAATCCATCATGTCAATACCCAGGCTGGCGTATTCCACAATTTCCTCGGGTGTACCCACCCCCATCAGGTAGCGCGGCTTGTCTGCGGGGAGATGCTCGAGGGCGGACTCGACGATCTCCCGAGTCAGCTCTCGGGGTTCGCCCACGCTCAGCCCGCCAATTGCATAGCCGGGAAATCCGATCGCAATGGTCCGCTCAGCGGATTCTTTTCTCAACCCTCGATCCATTCCACCCTGGACGATGCCGAAAAGGGATTGCGTGCAATCCCCTTCCTGTTTGTCATTCCGAGCGAAGCGAGGAATCTCGCTTTGTTGATGGCCGACGGTTGACGGCTGAGCGCTGCTTCTCAACGGCACCTCATGCTGATGTTCTTCGAAATACTTCTTGCTGCGTTTTGCCCAGCGCAGGGTCAACTCCATCGAAGCCCTGGCGCGGACGCGATCGGCGGGATATTCCGTGCACTCGTCAAACGCCATGATGATATCGGCGCCCAGGCCGATCTGCGCCTCCATCGCGCTCTCCGGGCTGAAGAAGTGCGAAGATCCATCCAAGTGCGAACGAAAGGTCACACCCGCTTCGGTCACTTTACGTAGCTCATTCAAGCTAAATACCTGGAAGCCGCCGGAGTCGGTCAGGATCGCGCGCGGCCACGACATAAAACCATGCAGCCCGCCCAGTTTGCGCACAGTCTCGACGCCGGGACGCAAATATAGGTGATAGGTATTTCCGAGAAGAATCTGGACTCCGAGTTCTTCCAGCACGTCCTGGGGCACGCCCTTGACCGTGGCGGCGGTCCCCACCGGCATGAACACAGGCGTTTCGACATCGCCGTGAGCAGTGATCAGGCGGCCGGCACGAGCTTTCCCGCTGGTGACCTTAATGCAGAACTCTGTGGACATTGTTGAGGACGTTGTTTGAGATTGTAGCAACGGCGTGGAATCGGCGGCCCGCAGGCGTCGGGTCCTTGGGTCTTGGGTCTCGGGCCTTGGGCCTGTGCCTTTTGCATTTCGAGTTCAGCGTTTCGTCGTAATCCTCGTCATCTTTTCCTCTTCATCTCTTCCACAAACTTGCCCACACTCACCACAGCACGGCCCACCGTGCCGCGGCCAATTTCCTGGACGTTGTCGCGGGCGCTCACGCGAAGCGTGTAGAAGCGGCCGTCAAACGATTCGAGCACGGCCTCGGCTTTGATTACCGAGCCTATGCCGCTGGCGGCGCGGTGCTGGATATTGATCGAAGTGCCCACGGTAATCTCGTCCGCGTCGCAGTATGGCTGCAGCGCGAGGAAGGCCGCCGTCTCCATCAGGCGGATCATATCTGGCGTTGAATAAACAGGCGGCAGTTCGGGATGGTGCGCGGTTAGCGTGTGCTTAAACTCGACGGTCTCTTTTGCCTCACCGCGCGCGCCGATTGGGATTTCTCTGGCCATAAATGTGTTGGCTTTCCAAACAAAAAGCCAATGATTCTTCCGAATCATTGGCCTGACTCTAACGCAAACTCGCTCAATCAAGCTGCCAGCGCTGTGCGCTCCGCTTCAATCCCGTCGAGCGCGCGCCACAGCATCCTGGCCGCGGTTTCGGCGGCGTTGAGCGCCGGCTCTGCCGCTTCCGGATTCGCATCCAGCCGCTTTTCCAACTGCTTGCGCCACACGTTGGCGTGGTAGACATCGGCGGCGGCGTGGAGGGAGAAGTAGCCGCAGGTTTTGTCGCCGGCTCCGTACATCTCGCGCAGCCCGCGCTCTTTTTCCTTGACCACGCGCGGCACCTGGGATTCGTACGCGTAAAAGGCTGCCAGCGCTTCCTCGGGCGTGCCTTCGCTGGCCACTTGATGGAAGTGCTTGATTAAATCGCGCACTTCCGCGACGGGCTGGTGCCCGCGCGTGTCGCGCGGGGCGCCCATGCCTTCGGCAAAATCCAGCCAGAGGTCCGAGTGTGGCACCGCCGGCGCGCCGCCATCCTCCACGCCCTTCTCCTCGCGCATATTCGCGAGCACGGCGCGGCGCAGATCGCCTTCGTCCAGACGAACAGCGAACTCGGCCAAGTAGGTAGGGAATGCATCGACGTGATGGTAATAATCGCGCGCGTACTCGCGCAGGTCGTCGCCAGTCAGTTCACCCGCAGACCATGCCTTATAGAAGGGATGGCAGAGCAGGTCGTACTTCGAGATGCGCGCTTCCAGTTGCTGGAAGAATTGAGCGGTATCCATAGTGTGCTCCTGATGGTTCCGATTATGACCCACTACTATACGGGCGGACTCCGGAGTCAGCAAGTCATCGGGAAGCGCCGCCGAGTTGTTAGAATGAAGGCGAGGATCAGTACGATTTTCCGGGTGTTTTCCCCGATGCAATTTACCGAACAATTCGACGTAGTTGTGGTGGGCGCCGGTCATGCCGGATGCGAGGCCGCGATGGCGGCCGCGCGCATGGGGCTGAAGACCGCCCTCTACACGCTGAACGTCGATCTGATCGCGCAGATGTCGTGCAATCCTGCGGTAGGCGGCATCGCCAAAGGGCATCTGGTGCGGGAAGTCGATGCGCTGGGCGGCATCATGGGCGAGATTACGGATGCGGTCGGCATCCAGTTTCGCCTGCTGAATACATCGCGGGGGCCGGCGGTGTGGTCGCCGCGGGCGCAGTGTGACAAGCAAGCTTATCGGCTCAAGATGCGCGGGGTGCTGGAATCACAGCCGAATCTGAAGATCAAGCAGGCGGAAGTGGCAGGTTTGATCGTCGAAGACGGACCTCAGACCTCGGACCTCGGACCTCAGCCCGGCCACAGTGGGGACTTTACTGAGAACCGAGAACTGAGAACTGAAAGCGCCGGTTTAGCTGAAGCCCGAAAGCCGAAGCCCGAAGCCCGGGTTCTCGGCATTCGCCTTCGCGACGGCCGCACCGTGGGCGCTGAAGCGGTGATCATTACGACCGGCACTTTCCTCAATGGCCTGATCCATTGCGGCGAGCAGCAATATCCCGCGGGACGCTCCGGCGAGCCGAACGCCGTCTTGCTCGGCGAGGCGCTCAAGAAGCTGGGACTGCGCGGCTGCCGCCTCAAGACTGGGACGCCGCCTCGTCTCGATGGCCGCACCATCGACTGGTCGCGCTTTCCGGCGCAGCCCGGCGATGCCGACCCGACGCCGTTCAGCTTCCGCACTAGACGCGTGGCCCATCGCGACTCGCAAGTGCCCTGCTACATCGCCTGGACCACGCCCGAGACGCACCGCATCATCCGCGAGAATGTGCATCGCTCACCCATGTACAGCGGACAAATCCAGTCGATCGGGCCGCGCTATTGCCCGTCGATCGAAGACAAGGTCGTGAAGTTTCCCGACAAGGAGACTCACCAGCTTTTTCTCGAGCCGGAGGGGCTGAACACGCACGAAATCTACGTTAACGGCATGAGCACGTCTTTACCCGTGGAAGTGCAGCTCGCGATTCTGAAGTCGATTCCCGGCCTGGAAAACGCCGACATGCTGCGTCCCGGCTACGCCATTGAGTACGACTCGATAGACGCCACGGAACTGGATCGAACTCTGGAAACAAAAAAGTTTGCCAGGCTGTTTCTGGCGGGACAGATCAACGGAACTTCGGGATATGAAGAGGCCGCGTGCCAGGGGTTGATGGCGGGAATCAATGCAGCGCTCAAGGTAAAACACCAACCGCCGCTGATTCTGGACCGCACCGAGGCCTATACCGCGATTCTTATCGACGACCTTATCTCCAAAGGCACGAACGAGCCTTACCGCATGTTCACATCGCGGGCCGAATTCCGTCTGCACCTGCGCATCGACAATGCTGATCGCCGCCTCACCCCATACGGCCGCCGCGTGGGCTTGATCTCGGATGATGCCTGGGGCGATTTTCAGGCCAAGCAGCATCGGCTGGAAAATCTTAGGAAGCTTCTGGAACGGACGAAGCTAACGTCCGAAATGATGGAACTAATGGAAGCTTGTCATTCCGGGGAGGGCAGCGACGAGGAATCTGCTTTCGCCGGCAGCGCAAAGGAAACGCGCCGCGAGTGGAGTTCTGCGGCAGGCCAGACTCTGGCGCAACTTCTCAAGCGTCCCGAGGTCACGATTGAGCGGCTCGCTCCCGTGTTCAGGCGGTTCGCGCCCGAGTTTTTCGAGCGACAGGGATCCTTTGTGCCTGCCCTGAGCGAAGCCGGAGGGTCCTCCGTGGTCGAGCTTTCCTCCGAGGTCCGCAACGAACTCAAGTCTGTGGAAACGGAAATTAAGTACGACGGTTACCTGCAACAGCAGCAGCGTGCCATGGACCGGATGAAGAAGGCCGAGCAGCGCGCGATTCCGGAATGGTTTGACTATCGCTCGATCAGCGGCCTCTCTCGCGAGATGCAGGAAAAGCTGACGCGAGTGCAGCCGCGTACGCTGGGCCATGCTTCAAACATTCCGGGAGTGACCCCGGCCGCGGTATCGCTGGTGAATGTCTACATCGAAATCCAGGCTCGCCGCCGCCAGCAGGCGGCGAGCCTCTAGCGCTACGGAATCCCGGAAACTGCGCAGAATTAACAATGCGTTAACAATGCATGATGCAGTCGAGGGTAGTATCTTTGCCATGCCGCCCGACTCTCTCCGCATCGAGGACCAGCCAGGAACGCAGCCCGGACAGCGCCTTCTAACCCTGACTGGGCCGCTGGTTCTCACCACAGTATTCGAGTTCCAGTCGATGGTTCGCGCCGACACGTCGCGGTCTTTGATCATAGATTTCACGAACGTTCCCTACGTCGATTCGGCGGGGATCGGGGCGCTGGTCGGAGCTTATGTGACGCGCCAGCACAGCGGCCGCAACCTGGCGCTGGTGGGTGTAAGTGAGCGCCTTCACAACGCGCTCAAAGTTACCCACGTCGAGCAGTTTTTCCGCTTCTTCGATTCGGTGAGCGCCGCGGAGCAGGCTTCCGCCGCGTAGTGCAGGGAAGCCAATCCGCAATTCCCCAATTTGCCTAAAAATACAAAAGGCGGCCATTTCTGGCCGCCCTTTATTTGCGAATTGTTAGCTGCGAAGTGGCTTATGCACCCTTCACGTTCTCGGCCTGCCAGCCCTTGGGGCCTTTGACCACGTCAAACTGCACTTGCTGACCTTCCTGCAGGCTGCGGAAACCGCTTGCCTGAATGGCGGAGAAATGTACGAATACATCCTCCCCGTTCTGGCGGCTGATAAAACCATAGCCCTTGGCGTCGTTAAACCACTTCACTGTTCCTGTTTCCATGATGGTGCAATTTTCCTTTTTCTGTTGATGTAGCGCTGAAGCTTTC